>JAQVQF010000078.1 GCA_028701715.1 Eubacteriales bacterium
TAGGACGCCATCAGTCAAGGCTGGTGAGAACAAAGATCACTTCCAATAAATCGCCGTGGCTTATGAATACCGCCGTCGGGCATATTTATACCGTACCCGTATCCCACGGGGAAGGCCGCTTCCTGGCGGACGAGCAGCTTGTGCTTAAGCTTGCCAAGAACGGTCAGATAGCCACGCAGTATGTCGACGAAGCGGGGAATCCCACCTACGACATTTTATTCAACCCCAACGGCTCGGTCATGGCGGTGGAGGGAATTACCTCCCCGGACGGGCGTGTGTTCGGCAAGATGGGTCATACAGAAAGAACCGGAATCGGCTTGTATAAGAATGTACCGGGCAATTACGATATGGGTATATTTGAATCCGCGGTTAAATATTACAAATAAGAAAAGGTCCGGACGGGGTTAACCAGTCCGGATTTTTATGCGTCGATACTGTCTAAGGAGATTGATATGGATATAAATAATAAATTAAAAGTAGTTTTATACGATGAAAACAGGGATTTTGAAAACATAATCGAATCCTGTAAAAAAGAAAATTGGGTTGCTTTTTACACCGACAGGAAAGAACTCTTCCGCGAGGCTTTGAAATCCTTCTGTACATATACGGCATATAAAGATGGCGAATACTGCGGCTTTATTAGGTTTATATCAGACGGATTTTTCACGGTTTACTGCTGTGAAATAATCGTTGATAAACCTTTCCGCGGTCAGGGTGTCGGTAAGCTGCTCATGGCGAAAATTTCCGGGCTTTTCCCTGGCTGCAGTGTGGATGTCATAAGCGACAATGACGATTTTTATAAGGCAAATGGGTTTATAATCCTCGCAAACGGGATGAGAAAACGTTCGCGGTTATAACTGACCTCGATCGGTTTTTATATATGACCTGCAGATCCTTTCTTGTCGGGACAAAACCCTGCGAGTGTTGGAAACGAAGCCGAACGCCCATATGATAGCCCTCAGCGTAAAATATACCACCGCGAGCAGGGCGAACGAGAGCAGAATTAACTGTGAAAGCGATACGATAAATGTAAGCATGTTATTTTCTCCTTTATTTTTTTAGTTCCTCGTTATCAGTATAATACAAGCGGTGTCCGATAAACAGGACTTTGCTCCGAGAATGAGAACAAATTTTCGCAATACAAATGGATTTATTGTGTGCCGTTATGGTTACACGGGCTGTTTTAATATTATTATGTTGATTATTATAATTAATTGTAGTATAATACCTTATTAAATTTTTATAATCAGATGAGACTGTTTTCAGACTCAGTGCTATTGTTTGAAGGGTTTATATACCGTAAGCTAACAGCTTTTCAAATGAAAATGTAGGTTTTATCGGGCAGTCTCTCCCTCTGCGGAGAGCACTGCTTTTTTACACGATGGCATTTTGGCATTATGGAATTTTAGCATTTTACCATGTTGAAACGGATTTTGATATCCGTATATTATTTAAATCAGGAGGTTTCTTCTGTGGCAAAACGTTTTACCAAAAATGATATACTGACGATACCGAACCTTCTCAGCTTTTTCCGTTTGCTGCTTATTCCTGTTTTTGTGCTGCTGTACATCAGAGACAATCATATCGCCGCCGTAATAGTCATCGCTATTTCCGGAACGACCGACATAGCGGACGGTAAAATTGCGCGTTCATTCAATATGGTTTCGGATTTTGGTAAGATAATCGATCCTATAGCGGACAAGCTTACTCAAGCGGCATTGATTATATGCCTTATCGCAAAATATAAGTGGATGATCGTTTTAATACTGTTTATGGCTGTCAAGGAAGGCTTTATGCTGCTTGCGGGATATCTGACATTAAAGTTTTCGGATACTGTCAACAGCTCCAAATGGTACGGTAAATTAAGCACCGTTGTATTATATGCGGCGTTGATGTTTTTAATATTATTTCCGAATATTACTTATCATTTTGCCGACGCTCTTATCGCGTTGTGCGGAGCGGTCATGCTTTTATCGCTTATCATGTATATAAGGTTTTATTTTACGATACTGGTTAAAATTAAAATCGCGGTAAATCAAAGTGTCTCTTTCATTAAGATATGGAAAATCGGGCTTGTCGTAATATGGATTTCCGTCATTACGGCGTTTGTTATCCATCAGGATGATATTTCGGTCAGCGGGATATTGCGTTTTACTCCGGCAAATCCTTTATCGGCAGCCTTTATTATGCTTGCGTTATATGTCTTGAAAAGCTTAAGTATCGTTATATTTATCGGACTGCTCTATATTGCAAGCGGGATCGCTTTTTCTCTGCCGGCAGCTGTAACAGTTAACCTTCTCGGCATTGCCGTCGCTGTTTCAATCCCTTATTATATCGGTAAAAAAATAGGGAAAGACGCCGTTAACACCATAGTAACCAAGCACCCGAAAGCGGAATATGTCCGTAAACTGCGTTCCGGAAACGATTTTTTCTTTTCATTTATAATCAATGTCTGCTGAACAAACCATATAACGGTTTGTTCATGCGGCGTATGCCGCATAAATTCATAAAAACTGAAGTTTTTATGAATTTACAGCATTTCTTGATGGCTCACTGAATCCGGCGTATATATTATGCCGGATTCAAGTGCAAGGTTTTTACATAATTTAATGTAAAAACCTTGCACTTGAATAAATCAAAAAACCGGGAAAGCCGCATTGCGGCTTGGTTTTTGATTTATTCAGTGGACATTAATCAGGAGCTTAGGTGTCTTCCCAAGCGATATAATAAGCCTTTATATGGGCGCCATCGATATGGCATATCCGAAATATCTTTTAGGCGCCGTTCTGGGTATGACACCGCAGATGATAGCGTTTACGGTTATCGGGACAAGCATAACCGACATCCGTTCTCCCGCTTTTATTATTTCCGTTTGTGCGGAAGCATTAATAGTGCTTTGCTCCGCCGCCGCTTTCGCACTGTACAAAAGAAAGCATAAGGATAACCACAGCGGTCGGTAATATGTTTTACTGTAATAAATTTCAGAGGTAACTATGCCGTTTTCAGATTTTACTAAAGCAATGAAAAAAGAATATACGATAATCGCACCCGATATTTTCCCGACACATATGGAGCTTATCCGTGAAATATTTATCATGTACGGCTATAAACTTGAGGTTGTTCATTATGAGGGTAAAAAAGTTATAGATATGGGGCTTAAGTCGCTGCATAACGATATGTGCTATCCCGCTATCTGTATGCTCGGTCAACAGCTTTACGCGCTGACCTGCGGCGATTATGACCCGCATAAATCGGCTCTCATTATGTTTCAAACCGGAGGAGGCTGCCGCGCGTCCAACTACATATGGCTGCTCCGCAAGGCTCTCGCCGACATGGGGTTGGAATTTGTCCCGGTTATATCTGTCAGCTTCAGCGGAATGGAAAAGTACAGCGGCTTTCGCTTTTCCGTTTCGATGGCCGTTAAGGGTATTATGGCGGTGGTATACGGCGATATGCTTATGCTGCTTAAAAATCAGATAACACCCTACGAGGTCAACAAAGGCGAAACACGTGTCGTGACACAACGCTGGATTAAGGAGCTTACCGAGCAATTTAAAAGCAACAGAGGGCTTACGCCAAGGAGCATGAGAAAAAACCTTTCAAGGATGGTAAAGGATTTTCACGAAATTCCCCGCATATATGAAAAAAAGACCAAGGTAGGTATCGTCGGCGAAATTTATGTAAAATATTCCTCCTTCGGCAACAATAATCTGGAAAAATTCCTCGCCACACAGGATTGTGAATATATGGTTCCGGGTGTTTTGGGCTTCTTTCAATATTGCTTTGCGAATATGGTGACGGATTATGAGTACTACGGCGGCAGCAGAAGATCAAAAAAATTGGGTGAAATAGGCGAAGCGGTGGGAGAACGGCTTGAAAAAGCCATACTGAGAGTATTAAAGGATTATCCCGAATTTGTCGCGCCGTTTCCCTTTGAAGCAACAAAGCGTATGGCGGATAAGATAATCGACCGCGGCGTAAAGATGGGAGAAGGCTGGCTGCTTCCGGCGGAAACGGCGGAGCTTATAAAAAACGGCTATGAAAACATCATATGCGCTCAGCCCTTCGGTTGCCTGCCAAATCATATCGTGGGCAAGGGTGTGATAAGAACGCTGCGCGAGCTCTATCCGCAGGCGAATATTTGTCCCATAGATTACGATTCCGGCGCTTCGGGAGTAAATCAGGAAAACAGGATAAAGCTGATGCTTGCCGTCGCGAGAGAGGAAAAATCAACCGATGAAGAAAATCGGCCTTGACATAGGGTCCACGACGCTTAAATGCGTCGTGCTTGACGAAAACGACAATATTTTATACACATCATATAAAAGACATTTTTCAAGGGTTTCCAAAATGACCGCGGAAATGCTCAAGGAGCTTTCGCTCCTTTATTCAGATAAAGCGATTATGACGGTTTCCGGCTCCGCCGGTATGGGTATGGCAAACGACCTTTCGCTGCCTTTCGTTCAGGAGGTATATGCGACAAGAACCGCGGTAAAGCGGCTTGTTCCCGAAACCGACGTGGTTATCGAGCTTGGCGGCGAGGACGCCAAGATTATCTTTTTGACAAACGGGCTTGAGGTACGAATGAACGGCACCTGCGCGGGCGGTACGGGCGCGTTTATCGACCAGATGGCGTCGCTTATGAATATATCCGCCGACGATATGAATTTTCTTGCCTCTAAGCATGAAAAAATATATACTATCGCTTCGCGCTGCGGAGTGTTCGCCAAATCGGATATCCAGCCTCTAATAAATCAGGGAGCAAGGAAGGAAGACATATCGGCAAGCATATTTTACGCGGTGGTGAGCCAGACCATAGCCGGGCTGGCGCAGGGGCGTGAGATAACGGGTAACATGCTATATCTCGGAGGACCGTTGACCTTCTTTTCCGAATTGAGAGGAAGCTTCGATCATGTGCTGAACAGACAGGGGAAATGTCCGGAAAACTCTTTGTATTTCGTAGCATTCGGAGCCGCCTGCTCGTCCGTCGGTCAGGAATACGATATTTATACGCTTTCCGAAAAGATATCGGATTATTGCGCGTCCGGCGGATATAACGGCTGCGAAAGGCTTTTTGCGTCCAAAAGCGAATACAAGGCCTTTGATGAAAGCCACCGCAGAGTTTCGGAGGGTATAGGCGCCACAGCTTGTCCCGAAGGGGACATGTACTTAGGCATTGACGCGGGCTCCACAACGGTAAAGGCGGTATTGTGCGACAAGTCGGGCAATATCTTCCGTCCGTTTTATTTACCCAACATCGGCAATCCCGTTCCGCTTATTAAAAATTATCTCGAGGAGCTTTACCGCGATTTTCCGGATATACAAATAAAAAACGCAGCCGTTACCGGATACGGGGAGGATATAATAAAAAGCGCTTTCCATATCGACATCGGAACAGTCGAAACGGTAGCGCATTATACCGCGGCAAAACGGTTCAAGCCGGATGTTGATTTTATCATCGACATCGGCGGTCAGGACATAAAATGCTTTAAAATACATAACGGCGCGGTTGACAGTATATTTTTAAACGAGGCGTGCTCCTCCGGCTGCGGTTCTTTCCTGCAAACCTTCGCGGGTGCCATGGGCTATAAGACGGAGGAATTTGCGACTTTGGGACTTTTCGCGGACAAGCCCGTCGACTTAGGCTCACGCTGTACGGTGTTTATGAACAGCTCAGTAAAGCAGGCACAAAAGGACGGCGCTTCGGTGGAAAATATTTCCGCGGGTCTTTCCATAAGCGTGATAAAAAACGCACTGTACAAGGTGATACGCTGCGTCAACGCGGAAGCTTTGGGTAAAAATATCGTTGTTCAGGGCGGAACCTTCTTAAACGACGCCGTGCTGCGCGCTTTTGAGCAGGAAATAGGTCGCGAGGTTTTTCGCCCGAAATATTCGGGTATAATGGGCGCTTACGGCGCCGCGCTGTACGCGCAAGCCCATTATGACGGTAAAAAACGTAGCGCGGTGCTCACAAAGGAAGAACTCAAGGCTTTCAGACATGAGGTCAAGGCGATCACCTGCAACGGCTGCGGCAACCATTGCAAGCTTACGGTTAACACCTTCGGCGGAAAAGACGTATATATCGCGGGCAACAGGTGTGACAAGCCTTTGAATCTGCCGCAGGGTGACGAAAAATACAATCTATACGCGTATAAGAATAAGCTGCTTGACAAATACCGCAAAAACGAGCGTGTTCCGGGTAAACCGACCATAGGAATTCCTATGGGATTGAATATGTACGAGCTGCTCCCTTTTTGGGTAACCTTTTTCGGGTGTCTCGGCTTTAACACCATGGTGTCGCCGGTTTCCACAAGAAAGCTTTACTTAAACGGCCAGCATACCATCCCGTCAGACACGGTTTGTTATCCGGCTAAGCTGATGCACGGGCATATCGAGGCGCTGCTAAATGAAAACGCGGATGCTGTTTTTTATCCGGACATGAGCTATAATATCGACGAAGGGCTTGGCGACAACCATTATAACTGTCCCGTCGTGGCGTATTATCCGCAGGTGCTGAAAGCGAATATAAAAGCGCTTAACCAAACAAAATTTATATGTGATTTTATCGGACTGCACAGACGCAAGGCCTTCCCATCACATATAAAGGCCGTGCTTGATAAATATTTTAAACCTATTTCAATGAGTGAAATAAAAAAAGCTTCCGAAACGGCTTACGAAGCATACGACGCGTATATGAGAGCGGTACGCGAAAAGGGAGATGAATATCTCGCTGCAGCCAAGGAAAAGCATCTGCCGGTCATCGTTCTCGCCGGGCGGCCGTATCATATCGACCCTGAAATCAACCACGGTATCGACGACCTAATATGCAAGCTCGGCGCGGTCGTGCTGACCGAGGACAGCGTAAGCCAAAAGATTAAAAAATTTCCGACCGCCGTGCTCAACCAATGGACCTATCATTCCAGACTGTACGCGGCGGCTAAATATGTCGCGGAATGTCCTTTTGATATGGATATAAACCTTGTTCAGCTTGTTTCCTTCGGCTGCGGAGTGGACGCGATAACCGCCGACGAGGCGCGCAGTATCGTTGAAAAATCAGGCAGGATATACACACAGCTAAAGATAGACGAAATTAACAACACAAGTGCGATAAAATTAAGATTGAGAAGCCTTTTTTCCGCCGCCGCGGATAAAAACGCATAAAGTAAATACCATATGCTTGACAAAGTTTTCCTTTTAGTGTAATATATATGTAAATAAAAACACAGGGGGAATAAATATGCCTGCATTAATAGTTACTCTTGTTACAGTCGTACTCGCGGTTATTGTTTTGATTATTATGTCTCTGGTTGTTATAAACGAATATGAAAGAGGCGTAATATTCAGATTCGGGCATGTGGTCGGAGTGCTGAAACCCGGTCTCAGAATGCGTATTCCGTTCGGTATTGATATAATCCGCAAAATCGATATCCGCGTACGCACCATTGACGTGCCGGATCAGGAAATTATCACAAAAGACAATGTTTCCATCAGGGTGGACGCCGTGGTATATTATAGGGTCGAGGACCCAATACTTGTGGTCACGAAAGTGGTTAATTTCACCAACAGCACGGCTATGCTCGGACAGACAAACCTCCGTTCCGTGCTCGGTCAGCATGAGCTTGACGAAATTCTTACAAACAAGGAAAACATAAGCCGCATACTCAAGGAACTGCTTACGGAAACAATGGCATCGTGGGGTATCGTAATTTCCGCGGTGGAGCTTAAGAGTATCGAAATTCCCGACGCCATGAAACGCGCCATGGCAAAGCAAGCGGAGGCGGAACGCGAACGCCGCGCCAAAATCACCGCCGCGGAAGGCGAAGAACAAGCGGCGATGAAGCTTTTCAAAGCGTCCGAAATCATTTCCGCATCCCCGTCGGCGCTTCAGCTGCGTTATCTGCAGACCTTAAACGATATAGCGGCGGAGAAAAACTCCACAATCATTTTCCCTCTGCCCATGGATTTTATGAGCGCTTTCAGTAAACTAACCGGACTTAAGCAGCCGCAGGAAGACAAAAAGAGCGAATAGAGCACAATATAATAAAGGGGTGTTCCGTTTGAGGAATATCCCTTTTTTGCATGTAAAGGCTGTGTCGTCTTGACATAGTAATATCGTTAATGTATAATACATAAAACATCAAAACGGAGGTATGCGGGATGATAGATTTTATAAAAACAGCCGAAGCATACGATAAACGGGAAGTTAAAGTAAATGTAAGAGACAGGATACCCAAGCCTAAATGGCTCGACATGTACCACGATCAGCTTGCGTTCTTTTATTTTCGCGAGGATAAAATACTCACCGAAGGCAGGGTACTCCCCGGAGCGTTGGTTATAGCCAACGATAAGCTGTTTAAAAAAAATATACTGTTTTTCCTTAATAAAAGTCATCCGGCTAATTTTATTTATTCCGAAGATAAATATTATAAAGAAAACCCAGAAAAATTAAGCAGCCTTGCGGGATGTCTGGCGGAATTATACGGCAAAAAAGCACGCGATGAAGATGAACAGGTTATTGTCGGTATGTTTCAGGGCGGCTTTAACAGACCGATCAGACAGCGTATACCCGATTCAATGACCGGCGGGCATACCGTTTATATGACGACGATTATCGTAAACCGCGCTCACCTTCCCGGCGGAAGAATAAGCGGGACTATATATCCAATACTTGTAATAGATGACGAACAGGCCGATGCCATGATACTCCCGAAATGGTACTGGGCTGAAAATAAATAATAAGGAGAATACAACCATGAAATATTATAAAATATCCCATTTCAACGGAGCGAGGCTTGCCGACGAGCTTGTAATATATGATTCGGGGGAAAGCACCGGCACCAACGCATACGGCTTGGAAGCCGTCGTTTCACGCGGTATAATTGTTAAAATAGGCTCCAACAGCAATAAAATTCCCAATGGAGGGTTCGTAATCTCCGGTCACGGAAAAGGAGCCGAAATAATTGCCAAAGAATTCTGCGAGGGCGCCAAAATAGCTTTAGACCGCGATAGGTTACGGTTCGGCGTGGAAATCGACAACGAGGCTAAGCTCTACACGGTTAAAAAAAGCTTGGCAAATATAAAAGAAAGATTCGATTTGCTTGTTTGCAAAAAGGAAAGCTTCAACTTTGAGACCGCGTTTGACCTTATCAAATCCGCCGGGACCGCCATCGAAAACGGCAGCGCGGAGGAAGCGAAAAAGCTCCTTGAGGAAGCGTATTATTATACAGCGGAAAGCAAAGAGGACGAAATAAGAGCGATATGGCACCGTCCGCTTGAAAGAACGGCGGCCGAGGTCGGCATGACCGTAAAACGCCTGAAAGACGCGGGATTCAATATGCTGCTTGTCGAAACCAATTACGAGGGCTGGTCCAATGCAAAAAAATGCGTTTATGATTATCTTCCCCTGCGTCCCGAGCTTGAGGGTAAGGATTTTGACCTTATCGAGGAATTCATTAAGGCCGGAAAAAAATACGGTGTAAAGATACACGCCTGGGTTGAGGATTTTTTCTTCGGCGTGGACGGATACGGCTGTAAAATGCTTGAGCTGCGTCCCGACCTTAT
>JAQVQF010000079.1 GCA_028701715.1 Eubacteriales bacterium
CCTCCGTTTATGCCGTTATTATATCACCCCTGATATAAAAATACAATAGAAATAACGGCGGGGTTTCCCCCGCCGACTGCATTAGTTCCCGCTTCTTTCAATAAAAATATCCGTTATTATTCGCAAAACTCGTCTATTTTATCGTTAATATCATCCATTTTATCGTTAATATCGTCTATCTTTCCGTCAAAATCGTCTATCTTTCCGTCAAGTTCGTCGATTCTGTCGTCGAATTCCTCGCAATCGTCAATTCTGCCCTCAAGCTCGTCAAGACGGTTTTCGATATCGGAAAGCCTGCCTTCTATTTCAGCGACAATATCGTTGAAGTTATTGCGGTTTATGTAGGAATTGTTCCTGCCGTACTGCTTTAATTGATTTTTTACGGAATTGCTGAAATTTATGGCTTCCCTTACCTGGTCGGGGATATAATCCTTAACACCCTTTTCACGCAGCAGCTTTTTTGTTTCCTCGCTTAATTTGGATAAAAGCGGTGTGAAAACCGAAGGATCGCATTTTTCGATCCGCTCCTTTATAGCGCTCTCCATCATGGCTTTGTCCGACTGCTCGTAATAAATGGCGATATCCTTCCAGGCCTGGGCGTTATTGCCGAAATGGTCGGCGTAGCCGATAAACATCCGTGTCGCCACGCGGCGTCCGATAAGCTCCCACCAGCCGTTGAACGATGAGGTGCCCTGTCTTATCATATGTTTTATTCCCTGCTCTGCCAATACCTCCGGCGGGAAGCGGTTTATTATGTGCCTCCACACGTTCCAGTTTCCCGTGGCGTCGACGGTGTGCTTGAAGGTTTCGTTGATGAAATCCTCATCCTTTGAATATATCAGCGTCTCGCCGGCTTTTTTATAGTTCTGCTCGAGACTGTATCTGTCCGGGCATAGGTCGGCGGTGGTGACGAAATTCACGACGGCGCGTTTTATGGATTTTTCGTCGGCGTATTCCACAAGCCCGGTGTCGCCGTTGGAAAGCAGCTGCGACGCGAGTGTATGCAGGTATTCCTCGTCTGCGAACTGAAAGAGCATTGAAGCGGCTCTTGTTCCTTTGGCGGAAATTACAGTGTCTATCGCGATGCGAAGCGTTTCCTTTGTAAGATCGGGCGCGAGGTAGTATACGTCGCCCACGCTGGATTTGTCGGCGAGAGCGTAATATTCCGCGTCGGCGTCACGCTTCGATTCCGTACCGCTTTTTATCTCCTCTCCCGCATACATGCATGCTATCACCTCGTCGGTCTGCACGCCGAGCGCCTTGGAAAGGTCGCCTATCTTGCTGATTTCCGGCATGGCTTCCCCGCGTTCCCACTTGCTCACCGCCTGATGAGTAACCCCGACAAGGTCGCTCAGCTGGTCCTGGGTAAGTCCCTTGTTTTTTCTTTTTGCCGAAAGAAAATCGGCAAATTTTTTCATATCGAACATTTATACAGCTCCTTAATTATTTTCGGTCGGCCTTCCGTTGTGAGTATTTTACCGTAAAAGTGCAGTTAAATCAATAAACCTGTAATTGAAAACGCCGTTATTTCGGTTGAATTTTTTGCAACCTGACGTTGCATGGCTTATTATAGCACCGACAGCACCCATATTTCAAGATGCGATGCTTAAAATAAATACTTTTTTAAATAATAACGGTATAACGGTATAACAGGAATTCGGGTAAACAATAAAACAATTCTGCGCGCCTTTGGGCGTTTTGACTTTGATGTTATTGATTTAATACTTTATCTATTGACAATTCTGCGGTTTGGTTTTATACTATTATGTAAAATTATGATAGCGGGGGCAGTATGGGCAATTTTAAGGTTATCGCTTTTGCCAATCAAAAGGGCGGGGTGGGAAAAACCACCTCGGCGGTAAATGTTTCCGCATATACGGCAAAAGCCGGCCATAAAGTATTGCTCATAGACGCCGACCCTCAGGGTAACGCAACCACCGGAATCGGCATAAACAAGAAAAAAGTTTCCTCGACGGTATATGATCTGCTTATATCCAGAGCGCGGCCGGAAGACACGGTCTGCTCCACCTGCGTACCGGGGCTTTCCCTGATACCCTCGAGCATGGATCTTGTGGGCGCGGAAATAGAGCTTGTGGACATGGAAGAACGGGAATACAGGCTGAAAAACGCCGTAAGCCGTTTAAAGGACAGCTTTGATTATATATTTATAGATTGTCCTCCTTCGCTGGGGCTTATCACCCTTAACGCGCTGGTCGCTTCCGACGGGCTTGTGATACCCGTGCTGTGCGAATTCTATTCCCTTGAAGGGCTAAGCCAGCTTATGAACACCGTAAGATATATAAAAAGCCGCAAGAACAGCTCCCTTGAGCTTTTGGGCGTGCTGTTTAACATGTACGACGGAAGGCTTACGCTCAACGTACAGGTTATGGAAGAAATAAAAAAGCATTTCGACAACAAGGTTTTTAAAAGACCCATACCGAGGAATATAAAGCTAAGCGAAGCCCCGAGCTACGGTATCCCGGTTTATATGTACGATAAATACTCGAAAGGCGCCAGAGCATACGAGGATGTGACAAACGAGCTTATAGAAAGATGCAAAGGACAGGATTGATAATAAATGGCGAAAAAAGGACTCGGGCGGGGACTTGACGCTCTGCTTGCCGAAAACACGACAGACAACGCCGACGGTATAGCCGTACTCAGACTTGCCGATATAGAGCCCAACCTCAAGCAAGTCAGGAAGAAATTCGACGCCGAAGCCATAGCCGAGCTTGCTTCATCGGTAAAAGAACACGGCTTGATACAGCCGATTGTGGTAAGACGCTTAAAAAACGGCTTTTACCAGATTATCGCGGGCGAACGCAGATGGCGCGCCTGTAAAATAGCGGGCTTGACGGAGGTTCCGGTAATAATAAGAGATACCGACGACGAGGCGTCCTCCCTAATTGCTCTCGTGGAAAATCTTCAGCGTGAAAACCTAAATCCCGTGGAAGAAGCAAACGGTTATAAAAATCTTATGGAGGTATACGGCCTGACTCAGGAGGAAACAGCCGCCAAGGTGGGTAAATCCCGTCCCGCTGTCGCCAATATCATGCGTATACTCGCCCTGCCCGAACGCATTATCGCTTTGGTACGGGAAAACAAATTGTCTTACGGTCACGCCAGAGCCCTGCTTCCGCTAATAAATACCGTTAATGAAAAAGAGCTTGAGGATACAGCCGAAAAAATATGCGAAAGCGGATTATCCGTGCGCGAAACGGAAAATATGGTTAAGTCAAGGCTTGAAAAAGCAACGCGAAAGCAGCCCGCCGTTTCGGTACGCGCGCCTGTAAAGTCGGATTATTACAAGCGTCTTGAATCCGACGCGTCGTCTAAGCTGGGAAGACGCATGTCAATACACGAAAATCGCAACGGTCACGGACATATAAGCCTTGCTTTTTCGTCTTCCAAGGACCTTGAAAGGCTTGTAGAATCACTTTGCGGCGACGATTTTTTTGACAATAACGATTAAACATTAAACACGCCGTGGACAAATATTATTTTAACGGCTCCGATAAAGCGACCGAAAGGAATATATATAAAAATGATTGATATTAAGCTTCTCCGTTCCCAACCCGAAACGGTAAAGGAAAACATTAAAAAGAAATTTCAGTTCGACAAGCTTGGTCTTGTGGACGAGGTGCTTTCGCTCGACGTGAGAAACCGCGAAATAAAAATTGAAGTCGAAGCGCTGAGAGCCGAACGCAACCGTTCCTCAAAGCTTGTGGGCGGCCTGATGGCAAAGGGAAACAAGGAGGAAGCCGAAAAAATCAAAGTCGCCATGGCAGACCTTGGCGGCAAAATAGACGACCTGACCCGCGAGGAAAAGGAGCATGAGGAAAAAATCGCCTCCTTAATGATGCGGATCCCCAATATAATAGACCCTTCCGTCCCGATAGGCAGAAACGACACCGAAAACGTGGAGCTTGAGCGTTTCGGCGAGCCTGTCGTCCCCGATTTTGAAATACCCTACCACGCCGATATAATGGAAAGCTTTTACGGCATAGACCTTGACGCTGCGCGCCGTGTCGCCGGCAACGGCTTCTATTATCTGATGGGCGATATCGCCCGGCTGCATTCCGCCGTCATAAGCTACGCGCGCGACTTTATGATAAACCGCGGCTTCACCTATGTCGTTCCTCCCTTTATGATTCGTTCCGCGGTGGTAAGCGGCGTTATGTCGTTTGCGGAAATGGATGCGATGATGTATAAAATCGAAGGCGAGGATTTATATCTCATCGGCACAAGCGAGCATTCCATGATAGGAAAATATATCGATACAATAACAGACGAAAATACGCTGCCCCACATCCTCACCAGCTATTCCCCCTGTTTCCGCAAGGAAAAGGGCGCTCACGGCATAGAGGAACGCGGCGTTTACCGTATACATCAGTTTGAAAAGCAGGAAATGATAGTCATCTGCAAGCCGGAGGATTCCATGAAATGGTATGATATACTGTGGAAGAACACGGTGGACTTGTTCCGTTCGCTTGACATTCCGGTAAGAACGCTTGAATGCTGTTCCGGCGACCTTGCGGATCTGAAGATTAAATCCTGCGACGTTGAAGCCTGGTCGCCCAGGCAGAAAAAGTACTTTGAGGTGGGCTCCTGCTCCAACTTAGGCGACGCCCAGGCAAGAAGGCTTAAGATAAGAGCGGACGGCGGTGAGGGCAAGTATCTCGTCCACACTCTCAACAACACCGTGGCAGCTCCTCCCAGAATGCTTATCGCATTTTTGGAAAACAACCTAAACCGCGACGGATCGGTATGTATCCCGGCCGCTCTTCGTCCTTATATGGGCGGTCAGGAGCTGCTGGTTCCCAAAAAATAAAGAAGACGGGAATCGGACGCATCCCTTCATTGACGAAAGGAAGATTATTAAAATGAGTACTTTTGAACAAATTCTTTTGGCGTTTATTTTCGGGGTCACAGCGGCTGCGGTATATACCTACTATACAAAAAGCATTCTCGGAGGGCTTGTGAGAAAGCTTTTCGAGCATAACGCTTTCGACGGGGATTCCGCGATATCGCTTGAGGAGGCCGGCTATAAAAAGAGCTTCCTGTTAAAATATTCGTTGCGTCCGGGTACCGATTTTGCCGAAACCGTAAGATCCGTTGACGGCAGGTACTATATTCCCGAAGATAAAATCGAAAAGGCCGAAAGCAAATATAAAAACGAAAGTATTACGGTTTTTGTCGTTTTGCTCGCCATACTCGCATTGGCGATAATCGCTCTTGCCTGTATCTATATATTCCCCGACCTTTTGGAAATAGCAAAGAATATCTGAATTTAACGGAGAAAGCTTACCGTGTTTTCCCGTTTTTATACGCATATGATTTTCCCGGCAGCAGAAAGGAACAAAGCAAACTATGTATAAACGCAGACAAGGGATACATCCCGTCGTACTTATTTTAATATTAGCGGTAATTTGTGTGGCGGCAACGGTCATCATTCTACTTTCGATGGGTTACCGTTATGTCACCAACGCGGACGGTTATAGATTTTTCGGCAAGGTGGTCGAAGGACAGCCCGTCAGCGGTACGATAAGATATCCCGACGGCGGAACCGCCACTCTGGATTATTACAACAATACTATCGAATTTTCCAACGGTGACAAATACAAGGGTGACATTTTCCAGCTGTACCGTCACGGCGACGGAGAAATGACTTATTATGCCACCGGCGATAAATACAGCGGGGCCTTCAACTGCGATACGATGAACGGAAAGGGTACCTATACCTACCGAAACGGCGACATGTATTCCGGTAACCTTGTGGATAATAAAATGAACGGTTCCGGCATGTACAGCTGGACCGACGGATCATATTACGTGGGCGAATTCAAAAACGGTCTCCCGGACGGTTACGGGGTTTTCACCTTCCCGGCGGCGGCGGGAACAACCGCCGCAAGATATGAGGGGCAGTTTTCCAACGGAGTCAAGCACGGAGAGGGCACGTTTTATTTCGACAGCGGAGATGTGTATACCGGCACTTTCGCAAACGACAAACGTGTCGGCAAGGGTGTTTATAAATGGGCCAACGGAGAGACATATACGGGTAATTTTATCGACAACAAGCTTGACACGCGCATAAAGGATGAAAACGGTGAATTCAAGCGCAATACCGACGGCACCTATGTGCACGGGGAAACGGCGGTGTATACCTGGATTTCGGGAAGAAGCTACACGGGATATTTTGAAAACGGCAAGATAGTAGTCGTTGGCGGTTGAACGGGTAAAAAATCAAACGGGGGTTAGGAATATGGCGGAATTTATACTTTCTGCTTTTGCCGACGAGATAGACGCTGATTTTGAAACGCAGCTGAAATCGTTAAACAAGCTCGGTATACCTTATATCGAACTGCGCGGAGTTAACGGCAAATCCTTTACGGAGCTTACTGACGGCGAGATTGCCGAAGTCGCGGAGGCTCTTGAAAAGCATAATATCAAAGTATGGTCGCTGGGTTCGCCCGTAGGGAAAGCCGTAACGGACTGCGGCGTTGAAAGCCAGCTTGTCCTGCTCGGACGCGTCATGGATATCGGCGAAAAGCTGAACGTAAAAAGAATACGGATGTTTTCGTTTTATCCGGAAGAAAACGACGGCTTTGAGGAATTCGAAGCAAAAGCTTTCGCGCTTATCGCCGCTTTGCTTGACGAAGCCGAAAAGCGAGGCTTTACGCTTTGCCATGAAAACGAAAAGGGTATCTACGGCTGCTCGTCCGCGCGTGAAAAGAAGATGTGCGACCGTTTCGGCGGCAGGCTGAAGGTTGTTCTCGACAACGGCAACTTCCCTTTCAGCGGCGAATCCGCGGAAGACGCTTATTCGCTGCTTAAGGAATATATCGAATATTTTCATATCAAAGACTGCGGCAACGACGGTGTTATCGTCCCGGCGGGGTTCGGCGACGCTTTTATTGAAGATACTCTGCGGGCGGTAAACGCCGACAGGGAAGGGCGTGTCATACTGACAATGGAGCCTCACCTGATAAATTTCACCGGGCTTTCCTCTCTGTCAAAGCTTGACGATATAAAGCACAAATTCAGCTTTGATTCATCCTACGAGGCGTTCGCATACGCTACGGAATGCGTAAGGCGGATGATAGAAAAGCTGTGAAAGCCGCGTTTAATAAAATATACGCAGCGCTTTATGCGCGCTCCGCTTTTTGGTGCGTTGTTTCCGGCATGATATATTCCCTTTCGTTTTTTAGGGGATATCTCTTTGTTTTCGGCTTTATCGGGCTGTTTTTATTTTATCTCAAGCTTTTTGAGGGCGACCATTCCGCACCCGCGGTTAATATGCCTTTCAGAAAGACTTTTTTCTTTTCGGCGGGATTTTTTATACCGCTGTATTCCTGGTTTTTTGTTCTTTATCCGTTTGAGGCCTTCAGCTTTACCAAAACGCAGGGTATGCTGATTGTCATTTTTGCCGACATAGGGCTCGGGCTGCTTCACGCGGCGATGATGTCGCTTTGCTTTTTGCTTTTAAAAATATTCCCCAAAAACAAATATCTGCTGCCGGTAGGAGCGGGTTTTTGTATGATGCTTTTCGAATGGATTTCCTCCCTCGGTCCGCTCGCTTTCCCGTGGGGTACCGCCGCGGTGGGTCAGTATATGTTTTTGCCGCTTATACAGAACGTATCGCTTTTCGGTTTGTTTTTTATTGCTTTGATTATCAACCTGTTCGCCGCGGCTTTGTCCCTTTTTGTAAAATACCCAGCCAAAAAGCTTTTAATATACGCTGTATTTGCCCTGAATATCCCGATTATCACCGGAACCGTTATGCTGCAAATTCCGCACGCCGAAGCAACGGCAATTAAAACGGCGACGCTGCAGGGCAATGTGCTGTCCATGGAAAAATGGAACGAATCAAGGCTTGACGGTATAATCGAGCGTTACGAAAAGCTGGCGGAAGAAGCCGCCGAAAACGGCGCCAAGCTTATTGTGCTGCCCGAATCCGCCATACCTTCCGATTATGATTATGCCATATATAAAAGGTTCGCGGATATCGCGCAGCAATACAACTGTACTATACTGATGTCGGCTTTGACACGCGACGGGAATATTAAATATAATTCGGTATTCGCAATTTATCCCGACGGCGGGGAATCGGAAACCTATTCCAAGCGTCACCTTGTGCCTTTCGGCGAATATCTGCCGTTCCGAAAACTGCTTGTCGAGGTGCTTCCCTTTCTTGAGGATCTGAATCTTTCCTCCTCCCCCTACACGGCGGGAAGCTCATCCGTCATTATGCTTGAGGACGGCACGACTATCGGTTGCCTTATCTGTTTCGATTCGATATTCGCTCCCCTTGCCGTCGACAGCGCCGAAAAAGGCGCCGAGCTTATGCTCGTCTCGACCAACGACAGCTGGTATGAGGATTCGCCCGCCGTGTATCAGCATATGGCGCATTCGGTGCTCCGCGCCGTGGAAACCGGGAAATGGCTTGTGCGCGCCGCCAACACCGGGATTTCCTGCTATATATCGCCTGACGGTTTTATATACGATCAAACCGAGCCCTTGACGGAAACGATTGCATATCATACCGTTTACACCAATTCCTCGCGTACGCTTTATTCCCGAATCGGCGACTCGATAATGCTGCTGCCGATGCTTTACATTTTAATAAGTCTGTTATATATTTTGAAAAAGAAGGTAAAACGGCATGGAAAATATACCCCTTCATGATAAGAAAGCATATATAGGCTGCGAAAAGCCCCGCATGGAATGCTATGTTCAGCGTCCATCGCCAGAGCTTACAAAAGAACCGCGTCCCGCAGTCATAATTTTCCCCGGCGGAGGTTATGAATTCACATCGGACAGAGAAGCTGAACCGATAGCGAATCTGTTCCTTTCCGGGGGTTTTTCGGCGTTTGTGGTAAGATATACCGTCGCTCCGGACTGCCATGAAATAAATCCTCTCATCGACGCGGCGCAGGCTGTCGTTCATGTGAGAAAAAACGCCGCGAAATACGGTGTTGATCCCGCCAAAACAGCCGTATGCGGCTTTTCCGCCGGAGGGCATTTGGCGGCGTATATATCCACTTGCTGGAATGACGAAAAAGTATATAATGCTCTCGATATTTCCGGCAGAGACGCCAGACCCGACGCTTCCGTACTGTGTTATCCGGTTATATCCGCTTTTAATAATCCGCACGAGGGTTCGATAAAAAATCTGCTTTCCGACGCCGAGCCTTCGGATGAAGCAAAAAAGCGCGTATCCCTTGAATATCGCGTTACAGAAAGCACTCCTCCCGCTTTTATCTGGACCACCGCCAACGACGACGCCGTTCCCGCGTCCAATTCGCTTGACTACGCCGCGGCTCTTTCCGAAAACAAGGTGCCTTACGAGCTTCATATTTTCCCCAACGGACCGCACGGCATAGCTCTCGCCACAAGGGAAACCGCTCCCGACTGGCAGGGATATAAAGAAAACTATATCTCTCCCTATATAGCGCGATGGGGACGGTGGGCGGTAAGGTGGCTCGATTCAACGTTTAATGCTCCCGATTACAGAAC
>JAQVQF010000080.1 GCA_028701715.1 Eubacteriales bacterium
CGCTTGTTTCCCACTGACGACGGATCTATATGCTCGAACGAGTTGGACATTTTTATAACTCCGTCTATGTGCATCCCCGCCTTGTGGGCGAAGGCGCTGCCGCCGGTATACGGTTTCCCGTCATCCAGCCTGGTGTTGGCGATTTCCGAAATCATCCTTGCCGTGGCGCACAGCGTCTCGAGCGTTCCCTGCGTTTTATATCCGCATTTCAGATTGAGGTTGGGTATGATGACCGAAAGATCGGCGTTGCCGCAGCGTTCGCCTATGCCTATGAAGGTTCCCTGTACATGGGAAGCTCCCGCTTTAACCGCCAGCATGGAATTGGCGACCGCGCAGCCTGTGTCGTTGTGACAATGAATGCCTGTTTTTATGTGTGGAAAGCTTTCCGCCACATATTTTGTAATGTCCGAAATATCCGAAGGCATGGTGCCGCCGTTGGTGTCGCACAGGGTGAGATTATCCGCCCCTCCGTCGGCTGCCGCTTTCAGTACCGCAAGAGCATATCCGCGGTTCGCTTTATAGCCGTCAAAGAAATGCTCCGCGTCGAATATAACCTCTTTTCCCTTGGATTTCAGGTATGACACGGTGTCGCGCACGATTTTCAGATTGTCTTCGAGCGTTATTTTCAGTATCTCCGTAACGTGCATATCCCACGCCTTGCCGAAAATAACGACGACCGGGGTGTTGGCTGAAAGCAGCGATTTTATATTGACGTCATCACCGGGTGCAATACCGTGGCGGCAGGTGCTGCCGAAAGCGCACAGCCTGGAATTTTTAAGAATTAAGCCTTCCGCCTGACGGAAAAAGTCAAGGTCCTTGGGATTTGAGCCGGGATTGCCCGCTTCGATATAGTCCACGCCGAAGCTGTCGAGCGCGCGGACTATACTCAGCTTGTCGTTGACCGAAAAGGAGGTGCCTTCGCCCTGCGCTCCGTCGCGGAGCGTGGAATCAAGAATTTCTATTTTTCGTGTTGACATCGGTACACCGCCCCCTTTCTACTGCTGAATCAGCTTATTGATACCGTTAATATAAGCAAGGATACTCGATTCGATAATATCGGTGGAAAGGCCGCGCCCCGTGACCGTTCTGTCGCCCGCGCGCAGTCTTACGGTAACCTCGCCCAGCGCGTCCTTGCCGTCTGAAACCGAATGGATGCCGTAATTGTTAAGCTCGTCGCATATTCCTCCGGTGATTTTGTCTATCGCGTTGTAAGCCGCGTTTATGGGTCCGTCGCCTAAGGAAACCTCCTCAAATACCTCGTCGTTTTTCCCAAGCCTTATCACGCAGGTCGACGACGACGCCTTGGCGGTATGCACATCGAAATATTCCAGCCGGTAATGACTTTGCACATATTCACGATCGTTGACAAGCGCCTCAAGATCGCTGTCGACGATATTTTTCTTTTTGTCGCAGAGATCCTTGAACTTTTCATAGCATTCGGTAAGCTTTTTGCCGTCAAGATAATAGCCCATTTCCCTCAGTCTGTCCTCTATCGCGTGCTTGCCCGAGTGCTTGCCCAAAATCAGCTTGCTTTTTGTAATACCCACGTCTTCCGGAGACATGATTTCATATGTCGTTCTTTCCGCAAGCACGCCGTGCTGATGTATGCCCGCCTCATGGGCGAAAGCGTTCGCCCCGATTATGGGCTTGTTTATCGACGGGGTCTGACCGATAATTCCGTATACCAGCTTGCTGGTGCGGCTTATCTGTCTGGTGTCTATGCCCGTATAGCAGTTTAAAAATTCGCGCCTTGTTTTTATCGCCATGACTATTTCCTCAAGCGCGGCGTTCCCGGCGCGTTCGCCCAAGCCGTTGACGGTGCATTCCACCTGTCCCGCACCAGCCTTTATACCCGAAAGGGAGTTGGCGACCGCCATGCCCAAATCATTGTGGCAATGAACGGAAAGGACGGCTTTGTCAATATTGGGTACCGCGGATTTGAGGTAGGTTATCACGGAGAACATTTCCTCCGGCGTCACATAACCGACGGTGTCGGGAATATTGACGGTTTTCGCGCCCGAAGCGATAGCCGCCTCGACCACGCGCGCCAAAAATTCCCGGTCGCTGCGCATGGCGTCTTCCGCGGAAAATTCCACGTTCGGGCAAAGCCTTGCCGCGTATGCCACCGCGGAAGCGGCGCGTTCCAAAACCTGCTCGGGAGTCATTCTCAGCTTATACTGCATATGCACGGGGGATGTGGCTATAAACGTATGAACCAGCGGGCTTTCGGCGTGCTTTACAGCCTCGTAAGCGGTATCGATATCTTTTTCCACGGCTCTTGCAAGGGATGCCACGGTGCAGCCGCGTATTTCCCTGGCTATGGCCTGAACGGAGGTAAAATCACCCGGAGAGGATATTGCAAAACCCGCTTCAATGATATCGACACCCAGCAGCTCGAGCTGACGCGCTATTTCGATTTTCTCCTCAAGATTCATACCGCAGCCCGGTGCCTGTTCGCCGTCGCGAAGCGTTGTGTCAAAAATTCTTATCTTTCTTTCCATGAATCGATCATCTCCCCGGTTTCTCAGTTTCATTATTGCAAATGACAGCGCCTTTATCCGCGGACGAAACGCTTTTTGCGTATCTTGCGATATAGCCGGTTAAATCCGTTTTAACCTTAGGCGTACAGTCCGATTTTCTCCGTTCCAATACGTTTTCGGGAATATCAATATCTATACTGTAATTCGGTATGTCTATCTTAATAATATCGCCTTCTTCAATATAGGCAATATTGCCGCCCTTGGAGGCTTCCGGCGACACATGACCTATCGACGCGCCCTTGGTCGCGCCCGAAAAGCGTCCGTCCGTAACAAGAGCGACCGATTTGTCAAGCCCCATCCCCGCAATGGCGGAGGTGGGCGAAAGCATTTCTCTCATTCCCGGTCCGCCGGAAGGTCCTTCGTATCGGATGACAATAACATCCCCCGGATGAATTTCCTTTTGATATATTGCGCGTATCGCTTCTTCCTCGCTGTCGTATACACGGGCGGGTCCGCTGTGGACGAGCATTTCGCTTGCCACGGCGCTGCGTTTTACGACCGCACCGTTCGGAGCAAGAGAGCCGAACAGCACCGCAAGCCCGCCGGTTTTGGAATAGGGATCGGATACGGAGCGTATAACCTTATTGTTGGTGATATTATAGCGCCTTGAGGAAACAATTTCCGCTGCAGTTTCGCCCGTGACAGTTTTGGCGTCGCCTTCGATCAGCCCGGCCTTATAAAGCTCGTGCATAAGCTTAGTCACTCCTCCGGCGGCATACAAATCCTGCACATGGTGTTCCCCGGCGGGAGCAAGACGGCAAAGGTTGGGCGTGGTTTCGCTTATCTCGTTAATATGACGCAGTGAAAGCGAAACCTTTGCCTCGTTCGCTACGGCGAGCAGATGAAGAACGGAGTTGGACGAACAACCGAGCGCCATGTCGCATCTGAGAGCGTTTTCGAAAGCGGCGGCCGTCATAACGTCGCGCGGACATATATTCATTTTCAAAGTATCCATAATCTGCTCTCCGGCGGCTTTTGCCAAACGGATGCGTTCCGCGTAAACGGCGGGTATCGTTCCGTTGCCGGGAAGCGCCATACCCAACGCTTCCGTCAGGCAGTTCATCGAATTCGCCGTGAACATCCCCGAACAGGAGCCGCAGCCGGGACAGCAATTGTCCTCAATTTCGGACAGCTCCGCTTCGTCGACGGTGCCGTTTTTATACGCGCCCACCGCAACAAAGGCGGAGTTCAAGTCGAGCTGCTTTCCGTCCTTTCCTTCAAGCGACAGCATTGGGCCTCCCGATATAAAGATGGACGGAATATTGACCCTTGCCGCCGCCATAAGCATACCCGGCACAATTTTATCGCAGTTGGGTATAAAGACCAACGCGTCAAAGCAGTGCGCCATGACCATACATTCTATGCTGTCGGCGATTATTTCTCTTGAGGCAAGCGAGTATTTCATGCCGGTGTGCCCCATGGCAATACCGTCGCAAATACCGATAACGTTGAATTCCATCGGCGTGCCGCCGGCGGAAAGCACTCCGTCCTTAACCGCGCGGGCGATTGTGTCGAGATGAATATGACCGGGTATCACTTCGTTTTTGGAATTTACGATTCCTATAATGGGACGTCGTATCTGCGCGTCCGTATAACCCATGGATTTCAACAGCGAACGCTGCGGCATACGATGAGAGCCTGTTTTTATATTATCGCTTCTCATATTAATTATTGTTTCCTTCCGTATGATGGCCGGAAAATTATTTCCCGGACTTCCAGTTCATTTTTGCGCGCAGCTCTTTGCCTACGCTTTCGACCAAATGCTCGCTTTCCATCCTTCGCATGGCTAAAAAGGACGGTCTGTTGGCGCGGTTTTCGAGTATCCAGTTTCTTGCGAATTCGCCGTTTTGAATTTCGGAAAGCACTTTTTTCATTTCTTTTTTGGTTTCTTCGGTTATTATTCTCTTTCCGACGGTATAATCTCCGTATTCCGCCGTGTCGCTTATCGAATAACGCATAAAGGATAAACCGCCGGATACCACCAGATCTATAATAAGCTTCATTTCATGTATGCATTCGAAATAAGCGCTCTCGGGCTGATAACCCGCCTCGACGAGTGTTTCGAACCCCGCCTTCATCAGCGCGCTCACACCGCCGCAAAGCACCGCCTGCTCGCCGAAAAGATCGGTTTCGGTTTCCTCCTTAAAGGTGGTTTCAAGCACTCCCGCTCTGGCGCCGCCGATTCCCAACGCATACGCGAGAGCGGTTTGTTTCGCATTGCCGGAAACATCCTGATATACGGCAATCAGACAGGGAACTCCGCGTCCCTCTGCGAACTGGCTTCTGACGGTGTGTCCGGGGCCTTTGGGCGCTATCATTATAACGTCGACGTTCTGCGGAGGTATTATCTGGTTGAAGTGAATGTTAAAGCCGTGAGCAAAGGCAAGGGTGGCACCCGGCTTCAGATTGGGAGCGATTTCGTTTTTATACAGTTCTGCTTGCTTTTCGTCGTTCACAAGTATCATAACCACATCGGCGGCTTTGACGGCGTCACCGGTGAGCATAACCTTAAGGCCCGCCGATTCGGCGCGCAACGCCGATTTCGAGCCTTCATACAGCCCCACGACGACATTCACTCCGCTTTCATGAAGATTTAACGCGTGGGCGTGGCCCTGGCTTCCGTAACCGATAACCGCAACGGTTTTCCCGGTAAGATTTTCAATATTGCAATCGGATTCATAATACATTTTTGCCATAATAATATTCCTTCTCTCAATAAAATAGTTAATAGTAATTTGTACAAATAACAATTGGCGCTTTTGATTAAACGAGTATTTAAAGAGCCGTCGAGCCTCTGCTTATCGCCAGCGCGCCGGCGCGGCACATTTCAATGATACCGAAGGTACGCGCGAATTCGACAAACGCGTCGAGCTTGGACGTGTGCCCGGTTACTTCGATAGTCACGGCGTCCGCGTTAAAATCGATAACCTTGGCGCGGAAAATGTTCACCGCCTCCGTCACCTCGCTTCTGGTCTCGCGCGTTACCCTGACCTTTATCAGCAGCATTTCCCTGACCGAGGCTTTTTCTTCCGGTATAAGCTCCACTCGCTTTACGTCCTGCAGCTTCGCAAGCTGCTTGACGGTTTGGTCCTTAATATAATCGTCGCCTGAAACGATTATCGTCATGCGTGAAAGCCCGGGGTCTTCGGTTTCGCCTACATTCAAGCTGTCAATGTTATATCCCCTTCTGGCGAACAGCCCGGAAACCCTTGTCAGCACACCGAAATGGTTTGACACTATAACGCCGAGTATAAACTGATCTTTTTTCATTTTTATGACCATCCTCCCGTATTGAATGTTGTTTTATAAAACGTCGGTTATTTAACAATGATATTTTCTATAGATCCGTTGGGCGGTATCATGGGGAAGACGTTTTCATCCTTGTCTATAACGCAGTCGATTATAACGGGCGTATCCGCGGCAAACGCCTTTTCCAGAATTCCGTCCAGCTCGCCGATATTTTCCGCGCGATAGCCTTCGGCGCCGAAAGCTTCGGCAAGCTTGACAAAATCGGTTGAACGCTCAAGCGTGGTTTCGGAATAACGGCGGTCATAGAAAAGCGTCTGCCATTGGCGAACCATGCCCAAAACTCCGTTGTTGAATATCACCACGATAAGAGGCAGTCGGTTTTTCACGGCCGTAGCCATTTCGGTAAGGTTCATGCCGAAGCTGCCGTCCCCCGTCAAAAGGACGGCTTTCTTTTTCCCGGCGGCGATACAGCCGCCTATGGCCGCGCCCATTCCGAAGCCCATAGTTCCAAGCCCTCCTGAAGTGAGGAATCTTCGCGGTTTATTGAAAGCGCAGTACTGCGCCGCCCACATCTGGTGCTGTCCCACATCGGTCGCTATAACGGTATCGTCGTCGCAAAAAGAATTGATGCGCTCAATGAGCGTTTTGGGGGTGAGTCTGTTTTCTTTGGGATAATACGAACGCTCCTCTTCAAGATAGGCTTTTACTTCCTTTTGCCATTCGGAATGCTTTGCCGGAACGAGCATCGATATCAGGTGTTTAAGCGTCAACTTGATATCGCCGGTTATGCCGATATATGCGCTGATGTTTTTATCTATCTCCGCCGGATCAATATCTATATGAATAATTTTTGCGTTTTTGGTATATCTTGTTTTGTTCCCCGTGGCGCGGTCGCTGAAGCGCACGCCCACGGCAATAATAAGGTCGGCTTCGGAATTGGCTTTGGTAGAGGCATATCTTCCGTGCATGCCCGTCATGCCGAGATTGCGGGGATTATTTCCCGGTACCGCGGAAAGTCCCATCATACTGAAGCCTATGGGCGCGTCAATAAGCTCCGCCAGATTTGCGATTTCTTCCCCGGTATCGGATATGACCACCCCGCCGCCGCTGTAAATATACGGTCTTTCGGCTTCGGAGATATATTTTGCGGCGAGTTCAAGCAATGTCGCATCCGGTTCGACGGTTTTTCTTTTTTCAATAATTTTCCCCGCGGTGTATTCGCATTCGGCTAACTGAACATCTTTCGGAACATCTATCAGAACGGGACCGGGTCTGCCGGATTTGGCTATCTGAAAGGCTTCCCTGATTATATCCGCCAGATCGCGAACATCCTTGACGATATAGTTGTGCTTTGTTATGGGCATAGTAATCCCGGTGCTGTCCACTTCCTGAAAGCTGTCCTTGCCTAACATATTAAGAGGCACGTTGCCGGTTATAGCCACAAGCGGGGTTGAATCGAGATATGCCGTTGCGATTCCGGTAACCAGATTTGTCACACCCGGGCCGGAAGTCGCCATTACCACCCCAACATTGCCCGAGGCTCTTGCGTATCCGTCTGCGGCGTGCGCCGCGCCCTGCTCGTGAGCGGTGATGATATGATTTATACGGTTTCTGTTTTTATAAAGCTCGTCATAGATATTTAAAACGAACCCCCCCGGATAACCGAAAACCGTGTCGCAGCCCTGTTCGATTAAAACCTCAACGATAATTCGCGCTCCTGTCAGAATCATATTTTTCCTCCTGCTGTATTCATATTTTAATACCCTACAACGAGCTTCCAATAAAAAAATCCTACAGTCCGCACTGTAGGATTCGGATTATCTGCCAGCCTTACACGGGTACGCTTCAACCTGTAACCCGGTTTGCTTTTTCCAATCTGTCCACAGTACATGAAAAAAAGTCATTACCAATAATCCCAAGGCTAATAAGGCTTAGGACAGTAATGACTATAATTATTACAGCTACTGCAAACATATTATTTTCTCCCATTGTATTTTTTATATGTTACCATACATTTTTCGCTTTGTCAATTGTTAATAATATATGAAAAAGCTGCCGTACATATATATATTATTATAAATGCGTACAAATATGCGCGATAGACGATTAAATATCGTTCGGGAAATACGCGAAGCCCGAAATGCGTTTACATTAATCGCAGATTATCGCCGTATAGATTTATATTATCGGTCTTTAGCTGTTTTATTTGTCCCCTGTTTACAAGGAAAGGAGCGTTGCCGACCTTGTTTTCATAGGAGCAATCCTCTATACACAGGTTTTCGATAACGGTGTCACTGTCCACAAAGATGGTTTCGATATCCGTTTCCGTTTCGCGCCGGTGGAGTTCTCGTATTTGCAGGTTGCGTATGTCCAATTCCTTTTCGATATATATTAAGGGATAGACATAGCTTTCGGAGGTGTAAAAATCGGGGTATCTGTAATGCTTGGAGGCGTAAATATTGCGGAGCGAAATCATATCGTACTGTCCGCGCTTTGTCTTGTCGCCTAAAAAATAATATTTTGTAATGCCGATGCAATATTGATAAAACGTACCGAAAATATTCTGAACGGAAATGCGTTTGACGTTGCTGCCAGAGGACAAGAAGCGTATTGCGGAATGTCCGCCGTCGGAAAATATGCCGTCAACGGCGATGTCGGTTATGTCGCCGTAATAAAAATCGTCGGCGTTTATGGCAAGCAGGTCGTCAAAGGTCTTTCCCTTAAGGTTGGTGATCCTGCCGAAGCTGCATCCGCTCTCAAGGTGTACGCCGTCCATGGTGCCGAGTATGGGATTGCCCGCGTCATAATCGAAGGTGATCGAATCGACGGTAAACTGATATATTTTGGTTAGCTGAACGCCGAAGGTTACGGGATTTCTGAGGGTTACGTTTTTAAACGTGAAATTGGAAATGTCGAAAAACCTCATGGCGACGCCGAGATATCTGTCGTCCATATCGTCGTGCTTTATTTGCCCGAAAGTATAGGTAACAAGGGGATTCGGCGCCTGAAGCGTGTTCTGCATGTCCCATTTGCCGCCGTCTATAACCACGTTTTTCAGGCGGCTGCCGCAAAGCATCATGCAATCGCTGTTCGGCGCCAGGCGGATGACGGTGTTGGCGTCGGCCTTTAAAACGAAATCCGAATGCACGCAAAGCGGCTTGGATATTAAATAAAAGTTTTCCGGAACAGGCAGTTCAAAAACCTTTGATGAATCGATTCTTTCCTGAATTGCTGCGGTATCGTCGTGTATTCCGTCACCGTAAAGCTGCATAATTATTCCTCCCGTATCAGTTGATGTTAAGTGTCACCGTTAATATAATCCTTACGCGCTTTTTGCGGTATGTACGGGGCTTTTCTTCGCCCGCATCATGCAAAGCGTCGATAAATTCTTCCGTAATCTCACGCGCATCGTTCAGCAGCTTCGTGTCCTGCGGATAGCTTATCTGCGAGGGCGCGCAGGTTGCGTCTGCGATCATAGTGCCGCTGTTTGAAGGCGGCTCAGGCTTGTTTCCTTTATTGTTTTCATCGTTTTCATCTTTTCATGCTTTTCTTCGATGTTTTTACTTTTCTGCTGTGCTTTTGAGATGATCGTTTCATTGATTTCTCCGAGTATTGCCGGAGTCAGACGCTTGCGGAAATATACCA
>JAQVQF010000081.1 GCA_028701715.1 Eubacteriales bacterium
GATATAATAAACGCGTTTATTGCTCTTTATAAACGACAATTTTGTCGGCGTTTTTATGCTTCAGATAGCGTTTATAATCCGGCGGAATTATAACGGTTTGTTTGATTTCGGCTTTATCGGTTTCGGTTTCGGCTTCAACGGCTTTCGGGGAAGATGCGTTGAAGATTCCGGCGAGTATGGTTTGCTTAACGGCGGCGTATCTCTGCGGGCAGAGCTTTTCCCCGTAGCGATTTTCCGCGTCGGCGCCGATTTCCGCGTCGTCAAACGGCAGGTCGGACAAATTTCCCGAAAAAAGCTTTTCGCCCCCCGCCGAATATATAGCTATTCTTTTCATAAAAAATCACATCACCCGTATAGGCTGTATGCCAAAACGATTAAAAACCGTTTGTTTTGAGTATATTTTCGTTCATTATACAACAATTATAAACAATTTGCAATATAAACTTTGGAGGTATCTTTATGGCTATGCTCGCTTTGAAACCGCCCATGGGGTGGAATTCCTGGAACACCTTTGGGGGCAATATCAACGAAAGACTTATTCTCGAAACCGCCGACGCCATGGTTTCGGAAGGCTACCGCGACGCGGGTTACAACATCCTGACCATAGACGATTGCTGGATGCTCAAGGACCGCGACGAAAACGGCAATCTTCAATTCGATAAGGCGATTTTCCCGCACGGGATGAAATTTATCGGCGATTATCTTCACGAACGCGGCTTGAAATTCGGTATATATGAGGATGCCGGAACCCTCACCTGCGCGGGACGTGCCGGTTCCTTCGGTTATGAAAGACAGGACGCTAAGCTTTTCGCCTCCTGGGGCGTGGACCTTTTGAAATACGATTTCTGCTATTCGTCGCCCGGATCAAGCGACGTCAATCTTTACCGCAGAATGGGACAGGCTTTGCGCGAATCCGGCAGGGATATCATTTTTTCCGGCTGCTGGGGCGACGAGGGCGTGTGGAAATGGATGCGCTCGACCGGCGCGCATATGTGGCGGCTCACCGGAGATATAAAGGACAGCTGGGATTCCATATGCGAGGTCGGGCTCGGCGCGGTCGGGCTTGAGGCGTATTCCGGACCCTGCGGCTGGAACGATCCCGATATGCTTGTCGTGGGCGTGGACGGCAAGGGATACGTGGGAAAAATCGGCGGCGGCAGCACAGATGACGAATATCAAACCCATTTCGCACTCTGGTGTATGCTCAACGCTCCGCTGCTTATGGGCCATGACCTGAGGAACGCGAGGCCCGAAATCAAAAAAATACTCCTCAACAAGGAGCTTATAGACATTAATCAGGACGACGCCGCCATAACAGCATATAAAATTCCCACCACAAGGGATTATTTCACCATTTTGGCGAAGCCCCTTTACGGCGGCGACATCGTTTTTATGATAATAAACAAGAACCCTTACTGGACATACTATCCTCTTTCCTGGGATTACTGCGGCTGGGAAATTACCGACGAGGTTTCGATGCGCGACTGTATCAACCATACCGACCTTGGTACCTTCAAGCACGGACTGACCGTAAAGATCGAAGCCCATTCCTGTATTGTTTACAGGGCGACAAGAAAATAAACATTATGAGATTCTCTTATAAGAAAGATATGGTCATATAAATGAATGTCTATCCGGAAGTTATACTTTTTGATCTTGATGACACTCTGATATCTTTTGATGGCGTTTCGGATATAGCATGGGATAAATGCTGTGGAGATTTTGTTGAGCTCAACGGTACCCCTTTTTCTAAGGAAATATTATTAAAAACACTGCATATAAAACGTAAATGGTATTGGAGTGATACTCAAAGACATAAATTAGGACGTGAAAATATAAGGCAAGCAAGACGCGACATTGTTTCGTTAACATTGATTAATTTAGGTATAACTGAAACATATTTAGTAAATAAACTGGCAGATACATATACCGATTATCACAATGAGTTGATATGCTTGAACCCAAATACTATATACACATTGAACAAGTTGAAAAACATCGGGGTTCGTATGGGTCTTATTACAAACGGAACATCAGAAGGGCAACGGGAGAAACTAAAACGCTTTTCATTGACCGATTATTTTGAAATTATCCTTATAGATCAAGAACTCGGTTTCGGAAAACCCGACATTGAAGTATATCGTCACGCCCTTACGCTTTTACACTTACGATTCCATGATACCTGGATGGTTGGTGATAATTTAATTTGGGATATTCAGGCACCGCAATCATTAGGAATTTATTCAATTTGGTACGATTACAAGAAAATAGGGTTACCAAAGGACACTATGATCATACCTGATAATATTATAACGGATATATCTGAACTTATAATTCGTTAGATAATGTTTTAGAAAACCGAAAAGCTCTAATAATTAAAAAGGCGGGCGGATCAAATCCGCTCGTCATTTATTTATACAATAAAAATCACGTTTTCTATTACGGTGGAATAAAATGCAGCGATGAAAAAAGGTTTATCACCGTAGGGGCGGATATTATCCGCCCGCCGTAATCCGCGTTCTTGTTTGTTCTTTATTTATAGCGACATCTAAGCCTCATGCTGCGGGCGGATAATATCCGCCCCTACATCCATATAATTTATTCCGATTGTTATTTTTACGCAAAAAGATATATACGGAAAGGTGTTGCCGCTAAAATTAAAGCGCTTTCCGGTGATGATTCGCAAACGGTTAACCGCGGAAAGCTTAAGCCGTTGTATCCGCGGTCTTGCGTTTTTTTATTTTCTTGACAATCAGTACGACAAGGGAAAATCCCAGCGAAACGGCGGTGATGAGCCAAAAGATTTTTTTCATATCCGATTCCTTTCCGAATTGCACGTTTTGATTTTTCCTGATTTTTATTTATATATGCTCACATATAATAAACGCCGATCAAGCTTAAAAAGTTTCGTTTATTTTGTTAAATTATTATTAATTTTTATATCATTTGGATAATAACATAAAATAACGCGTTTTTCAATGCTTTTCCGCGGAAAAATACGGGATTATAAAAAAACATTAATTATTGTTCTTGAAAACTTCGTTATGCAATGATATAATGTACCGAAACAAGCATATTTATAACAATACGGTATCAAAATATTTTGTTTTTTTTCGACAGTTCCCGCATTTTCCGCATTTCCATTATATAAAACAGAAACGATAAAACGAAAAAACGTTTAAATGTATAACATTTAACATAAAAAGCAATATCAGAAAGGAAAATAATAATCATGGCAGACAGAAAGATCCGAATAGGCATTATAGGCTGCGGAGGTATCGCCAACGGCAAGCATCTCCCGGCGCTTTACAAGCAGAAAAACGCGCTTCTCGTGGCGTTCTGCGACATAGTGCGCGAAAAAGCGGAAAAAGCGGCGAAGCAGTACGGCGCGGAGGATGCCGCGGTTTATGAGGATTACAAGCAGCTTCTCAAGGATGAATCCATCGAAGTCGTTCATGTTCTCACTCCGAACAGGAGCCATTCCTTCATAACCGTGGACGCTCTCGAGGCCGGCAAGCATGTTATGTGTGAAAAACCCATGGCTATAAACGCGGATGAAGCGAAAAAAATGCTCGACGCTTCTAAACGTACGGGGAAAAAGCTGACTATAGGTTATCAGAACCGCCAGCGTCCCGATTCGCTTTACGCCAAAATGGAAGCTCAAAACGGTACCTTCGGCGATATTTATTACGCCAAGGCGACCGCACTGCGCAGGAGAGCCGTACCCACCTGGGGAGTTTTCCTCAACGAATACGAGCAGGGCGGCGGTCCGCTTATCGACATAGGCACCCACGCGCTCGACCTTACGCTTTGGTGTATGGATAATTTCAAGCCCAAATACTGCGTCGGCACAACATATAAAAAGCTCGGCAGCAAATTCCCCACCGGCAATGACTGGGGCGACTGGAAGGCCGAGGATTTCACGGTGGAGGACGCGGCTTTCGGCTTTATAGTCATGGAAAACGGCGCCACGGTTATGCTTGAATCCTCCTGGGCGCTTAATATGCTGGACGCGCGCGAAGCCGTCACCACCCTTTGCGGCACCGACGGCGGCTTGGATATGAACGACGGTGTGCGCATCAACGGTATCCGCTGCGGCAGGCAATATGTTTTAAAGCCCAACCTCAACGCGGGCGGCGCGGCTTTTTATGAGGGAAGCTCCGACGAACGTCCCGAGGACAGGGAAGCCCGTCTGTGGCTCGATGCGGTTATAAACGACAAAACTCCGTTCGTGACGCCCGAGCAAGCTTACTGCGTTTCACGCATACTCGACGGTATTTATAAATCGGCAAAATCGGGCGAACCCTACTATTTTAATTAAAAGGACGGTCGAATAATATGAAAATCGGTGTTTGCGCCGTACTGCTCGGCGACAGGCCTCTTGACAAAGCGTTGGAATATCTGAAATCCGCGGGTATCGAAGCTCTCGAAATCGGCGCGGGAGGCTATCCCGGTAAGGCTCACTGCGATCCGGCGAAGCTGCTCGCGGACAAAAAAGAGCTGGATAATTTTAAAAAAACCATAGATAAATACGGCATGGAGCTCAATTGTCTGTCATGTCACGGCAACCCCGTGCATCCCGACAAGGCCGTGGCGAAGCGTTTCCACGACGATTTTGAAAACGCGGTGCTGCTTGCGGAAAAGCTGGGCGTAAAAAAGATAATCGGTTTTTCCGGCTGCCCGGGCGACAGTGAAAACAGCAAATATCCCAACTGGGTGACCTGCCCGTGGCCGGAGGATTTTTCGCAGATCCTCGAATGGCAGTGGAACGAGGTGCTTGTGCCCTATTGGAAGAAGGAGGCTGCTTTCTGCGCGGATCACGGAATGGAAAAAATAGCATTTGAGATGCATCCCGGCTTTTGCGTTTATAATCCCGAAACGCTTATGAAGCTGAGAAATGCGGTCGGCGACATTATCGGAGCGAATTTCGATCCCTCGCATTTGATATGGCAGCAGGTGGAGCCTGTCGCGGCGGTGCGCTATTTAGGCAAAGCCATATATCATGTCCACGCCAAGGACACCAAGGTGGACGCCGCCAACACCGCAGTCAACGGAGTGCTGGACAACAAGCATTATTCGGACGAGCTTCACCGTTCCTGGATATTCCGCACGGTCGGTTACGGCAACGGCTATCAGTTCTGGAAGGATTTCGTAACAAATCTGCGCCTTGTGGGCTATGACGACGTGCTTTCCATAGAGCATGAGGATTCCGTGATGACCACCTCCGAAGGGCTGAAGAAAGCCATCGCATTCCTTAAAGAATGCAGGATAGAGGAAGCCAAGCCCACGGGTATGTTCTGGGCGTAAATATTTAACATTTTATATAATAAAAAACGGGCGCCGCCCGTTTTTTATTATATATTAATATAAATTGATTTTTGGCGGGTTATGCCATTTACACAGTTTGTTTTTCAGAACCGAACGAGGCACTCTATGAAATAAATGTAGGGTGCCTTATTTGTTTACATTTATCTTGTATTATAATACTACGCTAAACATATAAGCGGTGCTGTATTTGTCGCATCCATCTAGAAAGACTTCCGCAGTCCAATATATTTCCGGGTATGGAATGGTTACTCCTTGACTAAGTATAATATTTCGAGTGATATCGTACATAGCATCACTGTCATAGCCTTCATGCTTGTGCATCGCCACCAAATCACCGGAGAACACTGCGAATGCAAATTGAGACCTAAAAGTTAAATATGGCGTATCTGTATCGTCCGGCACGAAATCGAAATATACAAACCCGTCCGGAACGGGAGTATCTGCTGCCATAAACCGTCCCCAGAAACCGTGCCAGCGTTCCTGGTCTACTGCCTTGCCGTAGTGATGCTGGAGCAATAAATCATAGTCGAAGCCCGATTTATGTTCTGCCATGGAATCAAGTGTATGCATGATATCAAGTTCCCAACTCATATTCGCAGCGTCATGCTCAATACATTCCTTCCCGATAAAACGCATTGAAGCCATTGTTTTATACTCAAAGCTATCCACCTTAAACCCGTTTTGCTGATGTTTCACCCCATCCGGCATAAATAATGCCCACTGCATTCTTGCGTCGCAGTCCTTCAAATAATTGATATATCCAAAAAAGTCTACACCATTGGTCCCATATTGGCCGGTTTTGTTACCGGCGATCTGCTCCCTTACGCTTCGCTTCCGCATAGCGGAAAAGTCGGAAAACACGCAGGCTACCACTTCTTGTATCCTCTTGTCATGTGAATGTCCGGAAAGCTCTTCGTCAAATCGGTCGAGTGCTTTAAAAACCGCCGCGTTGACTTCACCGGACGGCTCCAGTTCTTTCAAGTATTTCCGAATTTGTTCGTTCTGTTCTTTGAACCGGGCAAACACACCCTGCATAAGAATCTGCTCGTTGTCGGCAAGCTTTTCGTCAACCCACTCTGAGTCGTCCAGTATCCAACTGGTCAAATCGTCAAAAACATTCGGATTTTGCCCTCTCGCTTTTCTCGCCCAGCTTACAAGCTTTTTGTATTTCTCGGCGGCTGTCAATTCCTCACTAATTTGTTCTTTGATGTCGTTCCAATAAAACTCGTCAATCAATTTACGTGACATTTCAAATCCTCCTTGAATGGAAATATTTATGGACAGCGGATGAAACAATTTTACTTGCCCCCGCTGCAACTTTGAGGGTGGCACACCATGAAACCGTGTAAATGCTTTGGAAAAACTCTCCTGCGTGTCGTATTGATAACGCATCGCCACATCAATTATTTTATTGTTCGGGTTCAACAAATCTTGAGCGGCTAAACTCAACCGCCTATTGCGTATATATTCGCCTATGGTCATACCCATTACCAAATGGAAAATCAGCTGGAAATGAGAGCTTGACGCATAAGATTCACTCGATATTTTTTCTATATTAATTTCATCAGTCAGGTGTTTTTCAATGTATTGAAGAGATTTTGACAGGCATTGTATCCAGTTCACAAGCTGCACCCCTTTCAAGTAATATTATAAAAATCATTATTCAATAAGTCATGTCTTATAATACGGAGTTTTGTCAGATTTAAAATTTAAGTGTTAGAAGTCACGTTCCTATCTTAATTTATTTTTACGTTAAGTCAATCAATCTCGGAATTTTCAAAAACATCTAAACCGATCACTTGCAAACACCTGACATCTATCCTGTCCTGTCGTGAAAGCCCGTTATCAATCCTGTTCTTTCGCGAACGGAAAATAACCAACAGACTTACTGCCGTGAACGGGTAAAACGCGGTTTAAATGAACAGTTACTCTTCCGATATTGAATAAGAATATTTTAATTCGCCAGCCAATCCCCGTTTATCAAAATATTGTCGCTCACCTTTACTTTCAAAAGAAAGCCCGATTCTTTCCATAACATGAGCAGAGCTTAGATTTCGGCTGTCACAATGTGCCATAATTGTCTTAACCTTTAGTTGGTAAATGGCAAATTCTTTAACTGCATATGCGGATTCGGTCGCAAAACCATTTCCCCAATAGCTCTTGTTAAGTATCCAGCCCAATTCGCCTTCAGATTTATCCTCATTTAAGTATACGGACACCGCTCCGATATGCACAGAATTATAAAGAATTGCAAATTCATAAAAAGATGGCTCTTCCTTTTGCCATTCCGCGCTTACACGATCTAAAAACTTATATGTCTCTTCAATGCTTTTATTGGGTAAATAAATCATATATTTAGTATTTTCCGCATCTGTCGCATATTCGTTTACAGTTTGCAAATCCGAAACATTAAGCGGACGTAATAACAATCTTTCAGTTTTTAATTCAATATACATTGGCTTTCCTCCCTTGATATAAATACGACCGTTTCAATGTGTGATTTTTAGCAATTTGAAAGCATGTCCAATGTCAACGAAAACGCTTGATTTTAAAGGCTTTTTTATTGGACAATGTATTTCTTTACATATAATCCGTCGCCTCGCTTAAGTAGGCTGTTCCTTATTTATATATAAAGAACAAGCTGAGCTCCATGACGATATTTGCTCTATGATATAACTAATGTTTTCTTCTGTAGGTTTTGTTCCATCAACTCGGATAACAAAGCAATTTATAGTTTTTACCCATTCTTCAACTGTATTTTCAGATCTGGATTCAACAAAATTGAAGAATTGCTTTTCTTGCTCATATAAATCCCCGTTCGGTAACATTCGGTTTCCGAATTTCTTATAAGAACGGTTTTTAACTCGCTGCAAGCGTATATGCTTTGGAACATCAATCATTATAATAATCTGAAAGAAAGGATAAATAATTTCCCCATAATCACCTTTTACAGAAGCGAAAACAAAATTACCATTTGCTTTTATTTCAAATAAAAGGAGCTTTTCAACCTCTTCACGAGTGCGTGGAGAAGCATAAATATAAGTATTGTCTTTCTTGGGAAAATATAAATCCTCCACATCAATAAAAATGTAATTCAATTTCTTTGCAAGGGCTTTTCCCAATGTACTTTTTCCGGCACCATTTAAGCCGCATACTAAAATTCCCATTTCCATACATCTTTCTGTTAACTTTAAGATAAGTTGATTTTTTCATTGTCTTTTGATGCCCGCAGATATGAGATCGGATAACGCAGTCGTTTAATTGAAAAACAAGCGTTGAGCACAACATGACGTTCAATCCGAGAGTTGATAGTACCTTATTTCTTTACTCCTCCCTCTTGCTTCCCAAACCTCGGCTGCCGTCTTCATGGGTGCAAAAAACGAGGAAACAGCGAATGGTGAAGAAAGAAGGAAAAGGAAACAACAAAATAACCCCCATTGCCTCTCAGCAACGGGGGTTTGGAGGCACCACCCGGAATCGGACCGGGGAATAAAGGTTTTGCAGACCTCTGCCTTACCGCTTGGCTATGGTGCCACAACCATGCCGCTTGTGTATTTTAGCATAACGCTTTATGATTGTCAAGCCTTTATTATTTTATATTATACCTATACCTTCGTTTTTTCTTTGCCGAAAAATTTCCGTTTTGATTGCTTTTTATCCTGATGAAGAATATCATACCTGATGATTGCGATAATAATTGAGGTCATGGTAAATATTTCGCCTACTATGCCCGAATAGCTGTTGGAATATATCCCATAGGTGAGCCACAGCGGAGAACCGGGGAAGTTGAATATCCGAAACCATTTCTCTTTTTTGATATTCAGGCATATGGTTGAGTCAATCATCGCCAGCATGGGGAACAGGGAGTATATATTCTTCCAGGTGTCTATTCCTATATATATTATAAGCGCAAGGAAAAAAACGGTGAACGGATAACGCCTGAACCATTTTTTGTCCTCATAATAAAATAAAAGCGTCCTTACCATACCGATAATATTCATAACCATGCCCGTATAGCTGCCGGTAAAAAAGCCCAGCATCAGGTAATGAACCGAAAAA
>JAQVQF010000082.1 GCA_028701715.1 Eubacteriales bacterium
AATACGCACATATTCGGTAACTTTAGTATTTTCGGCGGCCACATCGCAGATGGTTTTTATGTATTTGGCGACATCGAAATCGGTTATACCGGAATTTTCCTTAATCGCTTCAATGAGCGTGATAAAATCTATCGACCTGCTTTTTACAAACAGGTCTTTAACGGCCGAATATATTACTCTGTGAGATTCGATATAAAAATGCTCGGGTCTCAACGTTTCCGTTTTTAAAAAATTGGACTGGTCGATAATTATCGCGCCCAGCAGCGCTTGCTCCGCCTGGAGCGAATGAGGCATTTGCTTTATAATATCAAGTTCAGCCATTTCACACTCCGTTATATGTTTAACGTTATACGTTTAACGTTTAACGTTTAACCTTCGACTTTCAGTTTTAATTTTACATGTATTTCCGGGTACAGCTTTACCGTTACCGTATATTCGCCCACCGTTTTAATTGTGTCGCTTATCGCTATTTTCTTTTTATCTATATCCAGCCCGAGCTCGGATTTTATTTTATCCGCTATATCCTTTCCGGTCACGGCGGAATAAAGCCTGCCGTCTGCGCCCCCCGTGGCCGTGTAAACAAGCACGGCGCTTTCAAGCTTTGCCTTGCTGTCAAGAGCGGCTTTTCTTTCCTCCGCAATACGAAAATCCAAGGCTTCCTTTTTATTTTTAATATCGTTTATAAGCTGAGCGTTGGCTTCTTTCGCCAAGCTTCTGGGAAAAAGATAATTCTTGGCGTATCCGTCGGATACATTGACAAGCTCGCCCTTTTTACCCTGCCCCTTAACATCCTGCAATAATATGACCTTCATGTCCGATTGCCCTCCTGTCTGTTTTAACATATAACTTATGAATGTTCTTCCGTTGTAACTTTTAATTTAATTATTCCGTTTCGCAATATTCGATAATGGCTTCACGTAACATTATCATCGCCTGCTTCATCGAAATTCCCGTCAGCTTCGCTCCGGCAGAATCGAAATGACCGCCGCCCTTCAGCTTTTCCAATATCAGCGACACGTTGACGCTTCCGTCGCTTCTTGCCGAAATGTGTATGGCGTCGTCCGTGAGGGACAATGTAAACGATGCCTTAATTCCCTCAATCTGCAGCATTCTTTCGGCCGCCTGAGCGGCTATAACTCTGTTTTCGGGCGTATTGTCGAGATCGTACTGGGTTATGGCGAATATTTTCCTGAAAATGAGTATGTTTCTTTCAAATTCCGCAAGCTTTTTAAATTCTCCGAGCTGATATTTGAATACGGACTGCGCCTTACCGGTGTTCGCGCCTTCGCTTCTCAGATAAACCGCCGCGGAAAAGGTGCGTATACCTACATTTCTGTTGAAGTTTTGCGTGTCAAGGAGTATCCCGGCAAGCAGCAGCTCCGCTTCTTCCTTATACAGCGTGTTCGGCGGAAGCACAAGCTCAAGCATTTCGCTGATAAGCTCGCTCGCCGAAGAAGCCGTGGGCTCGATATAGGATATCTCATGCTCTCTGTCGAATTCCTGTGTCTGTCTATGATGGTCGATTATCGCTATATGCTCGGCTTTTCTGTAAATATCGGGCGATTCAAAGATCCGTTCGTTGCTGACATCGGTTATAACCAAAAGCGTGTTCGGTGTAAGCAGCTCCTGACCGTAAATTTTATCGACAAATGTATTGTCGTAATCCTTAATCATGGAAAGCATCGAGGAGCATATATTAAAGCTCGGATTGGAAAAATCCGTAATTATCTTAACATCCTTACCCAAGTACATCGCAAGCCTTGCGACGCCTATTCCGGAAGCTATGGCGTCAAAATCCGGGTTGACATGTCCCATTATCAGCACGTTGGAAGCTTTGTTCATAAGCGACACAAGCTGCGCCGCCACCATGCGGGATTTTATTTTTGTCCGCTTCTGTATGGTCTTTGTTCTGCCGCCGTAAAAATCGGTGTCGGTTTTGGTTTTTACTATCGCCTGCGCGCCGCCACGCTGGAGCGCAAGCTGTAGGGAAATTTTCGCAGCCTCCTCTTTTTCGGTAAGCGTGCCGTCAAGGCGCGCCACGCCGACGGATACCGTCAGCGGCAGGTTTTCATCCGTATCCGATATTTCGTATACCTTGTCGAGAATGTCGAACTTGGCGTCCACCTGACGGTTTATATAGCGTTCCTCAAAGAAAATTATATATTTGTCGCGTTCGTATTCCTTTATAATTCCCTTCATGGAAGAAACCCATTCGGTGAGAACATTGGCTATCCTTGCGGAAATCTGACGGTATTTGTCCTGCAGCCCCTGGGAAATTTCCGAAATGTTATCCACCACGGCATAGGCGACGAGCACATTAGAATTGAGATGCTCTGCATAAAGCTTTTCATATTCGGTGACGTCATACCAAACCACGAGATAAAAGCTTTTTCTCATGGTTTCTATCTGATACGGATGAATGCGGTAATATTTTTCGCCGTGTCGGATGGTATAGTTTTTCTTCTCCTGCTCCTTCAGCTCGGTAAACCTCTGTACGGATACGACTCCGTCGCCGATGTTTTTACAGGATTCGCCTATTTTTATCTTCGATTCCGAATACAGCTCCTCGAGTGCGCCGTTATACCAGGATACGGCTCCCGAGGAATCGCAAAGCAGCACCGGAAGGCTCATTTCCGAAATAAAATCAAAGGTATGGGAAGCGAGCGACTTCCCCGCCATAAGATTCTTGGCGTCCCCGGAGCCGAAATAAACATAAACGAACACATAAACGAGATAACAGGCCAGCAGAACCGAGGAAAACATCCCCGCTTTGGTATTGAACACAAAAGCCACGGCGCATAAAGCCGCCATAAAAGCCGTGCTTATAACAAATGAAAAGAGATTGTTTTTGAAAAATTTTTTCGGATTCATTCTGTCGTCTCCATTTATAGGCGTTACCTGTTATTCGATGGTCTGCTGTAAAACGGTCGGGTCCTCATCCTCAAACAACCCGCCGGCGGAGGGTAAATTCGTTTTTCTGTAACGGCTTTCCTTTAAAAGCGGAGCGTTTGTCTTATCGTAATAATCCGTGTATATGACCCTCTGTCCCTTTTTAAGCGTCATTACCGCCGCGCCGTAGGAGGTGCGCGTGGATTTTGCGCATAATTGCTTTGCTTTTACAATAAGCGCCTTGCCGCCGTCGGCACGCATTAAAAATTCATCCTTATCTTTGGCAATAAGCGCGTTGATCAACGTGGATTTATCAAAAAAGGCGTTTTTCAGCTTTCTGCGGTTTGTCTTGGTTTCATAAACGGACGCGGGCAGCCTGACCGCCTTGCCGTTTTCAAAAAACAAGGCGAAATCGCAGTTGAAATCGGTAAGACACCATGCCGCAACAACTTTTTCGTTGGGATCAAAGGAAAGCTTTGCGGGGATATAGTCCCCCAGCGCGCTTGCTTTTGTGTCATCGAAGTCATATACATGCGCTTTGTAAAGCTGAGCGGCGCCGGTAAAGAAAAGCACCTCGGCGCAGTTGGCGGTTTCCTGAGAAGATAAAAGGCAATCGTTTTCCTTGAATTTCTGAACATCGTTGCCCCGCAGCGAAGCGGCGGTGCATTTTTTAAAATATCCCTCTTTTGACAGGAAAACGGTAACGGGATAATCCTCGTGCTCTACCCGCTCTTCGTCAATGCTTTCTGCTTTTTCCTCGGATATAATAACGGTTTTCCGCGGCTTGGCGTACCTTGTTTTTATTCCATCAAGCTCTTTTATTATATATTTTTTTATTTTTGCATCGCTGTCTATAAGAGCGTAAAGCTCCTTGATTTCATTCTCGAGTCCGTCTATTTCGTCGATATTATCGAGTATATATTCCTTATTGAGATTACGAAGCTTGATATTGGCGATAAAATCCGCCTGTATCTCGTCGATATCAAACCCCTTCATCAGATTGGGAACAACTTCCCTGTCGTTTTCGGTGTGTCTGATTATACGTATCGCCTTGTCAATGTCAAGGAGTATCTTTTTAAGTCCCTCCAGCAGATGAAGGCGGTCTTTTTTCTTTGTCCAGTCGAAAACAAAATTACGCCGCAGGCATTCTATACGAAAAGCGCACCATTCCTCGATAATTTCAACCGCTCCGAGCGTTTTCGGCACGCTGCCGATAAGCACGTTAAAATTACAGCCGAAGCTGTCCTCAAGGGGAGTTGATTTAAAAAGCCTTACCATAAGCTTATCCGGATCGGTTCCTCGTTTCAAATCGATTGCTATTTTCAGCCCGCTGATATCGGTTTCGTCGCGGATGTCGGATATATCCTTAATCTTTCCCTCTTTTACAAGGCGTGTTATCGAGTCCTTTATTTTTTCCGAAGTCGTGGTATAAGGTATTTCGGTGACCTCAATGCAATTATATTCTTTATCATACCTGTATTTGGAACGGAGCTTAAAAGAACCCCGCCCTGTTTTATATATGTCAAGCATTTTCTCACGGTTATAAAAAAGCGTCGCGCCGGTAGAGAAATCTGGCGCTTTCAGGTTTTCGAGAAGCTCGTCGTCGGTAATTCCTCCGTTTTTTAAAAACAATGACGTGACGTCGCATACTTCCGCAAGGTTGAACGAGCATATCGTGCTCGAAAGCCCCACCGCGATGCCCGAATTCGGTGAAACCAGGATGTTTGGAAAAGCGGTGGGCAAAAGCATGGGTTCGGTGGCGGTGTGGTCGTAATTGTCTGCAAAATCCACCGCGTCCCTGTCTATACCGCCGAAGATATATTCGCATATCTTATCAAGCTTTACTTCCGTATAACGCGCCGCGGCGAAAGCCATATCCGAATAATGCTTACCGAAGCTGCCCTTTGATTCGATAAAAGGATGAAGCAAAGCCTCCTTGCCCGTTGTGAGTCGGACGAGGGTTTCATATATCGCCATGTCGCCGTGGGGATTGAGCTTCATGGTTGAGCCCACCACGTTGGCCGATTTTGTTTTTTGCCCGGAAAGCAGCCCCATTTTATACATCGTATAAAGAAGCTTTCTGTGCGAGGGCTTGAAGCCGTCTATTTCGGGAATGGCGCGCGCCACAATGACCGACATGGTATAGGGCATATAGTTTGTTTCGATAACTTCGGAAATTTCCCGTATTTCAATCTCCGCTGGCTTTTCTTCTTCCTTCTGAACCGTTTTCCTTCGTGCCATTGTCTACTCCTGTTTTTATATGTCAGCCATAGGCAGATATTTCGCGCCGTAAAGGGATATAAATTCCTTGCGCATGGTTATATTGTCGCCGAGGAGTATATCAAACATTTCGTAGGTTTTCGCCTCGTCTTCCAGCTTTATCTGCAGCAGCCTGCGTGTCGCGGGGGTCATTGTGGTGCGTGACATCATGTCCGCGTCGTTTTCGCCGAGCCCCTTGGAGCGCTGCAGTGTATATTTTACGTTCCCCAGCTTTGACAACACCTCGGCTTTTTCCTTTTCGTCATAAGCGAAATAGGTTTCGTTCTTGCTGGTTATTTCATATAACGGCGTCTGAGCTATATAGACAAGCCCCTCCCTGATAAGAGAAGGCAGCAGCCTGAACAGCATAGTCAGTATCAATGTTCTTATCTGATACCCGTCCTCGTCGGCGTCCGTACAAATTATTATTTTATTCCACCTGAGAGCGTCCCTGTTATATATCTGATTTGATTTGCTCGCTTTGCTTTTGCCTCCCATTTCGATACCGCAACCGATGACCTTTATCAGATCCGTGATTATATCATTGGATAGTATTTTGTCAAAGGTGGCTTTTAAGCAGTTGAGGGTTTTACCCCTTACCGGGATTATCGCCTGAAATTCGGCGTTTCTCGCAAGCTTGCAGCTGGTGAGCGCCGAATCGCCCTCCACTATATACAGCTCGCATTTGTTTTTATCCTTCGAACGGCAGTTAACGAATTTATCCACGTTGTTGGATACATCCAGAGAGCTGGTGAGCTGCTTTTTGACGTTTATCCGCATGCTTTCGCTTTGCTCGCGGGAACGCTTGTTTATAAGGATCTGTCCGCATATACGCTCCGCCGACTGAGGATTTTCAAGAAAATACACCTCAAGGCAGTGCTTGAAAAATTCCGTCATCGCTTCGGCTATAAAGGCATTGTTGATCGCCTTTTTTGTCTGATTGGCATAGGAGGCCTGAGTGGAGGAGGAGTTGGATACAAATACAAGACAATCCTCAATGTCACTGAAGGTTATTTTCGATTCCTTTGCCTTGTATTTGCCGTTGCTTTTAAGATATTTGTCTATAACCCCGGTAAAAGCCGATTTCAAGGCTTTTTCGGGCGATCCGCCGTGTTCGAGGAAGGATGAGTTATGATAATATTCTATCATCTGGACTTCGTTGGAAAAGCAAAACGCGAAGCCGATCCTGAGCTTGTATTCATCTTTGTCTTCCCTGTCGCGTCCGCTGCGTTCGGCGGAATAGAACACGGGCTCGTTAAGATAGTTGACGCCGACGGTTTCGTATATATAATCCACGATACCCTTGGGATAAATGAATTCTGTTTTTTCAAATGACCCGTCCGCGTTCTGCCGGCTTAAGCATAGGAGCAGCCCCTCGTTCACCACCGCCTGCTTTTTCAACACGGTATGGAAATATTCCTTGGGAATGTCGATATCGGTAAAAACGTCAAGGTCCGGCTTCCAGTGTATGGTTGTCCCGGTTTTCGTTTTGGCGCAGGGCTCCTTTATAAGCCCGGTAACAGCCTCGCCCTTTTTAAAGGAAACGGAAAATTTTGTTCCTCTCGTACAGGCGGAAACCTCCATGTATTCGGAGGAATACTGTGTCGCGCAGGCACCCAGTCCGTTTAAGCCGAGCGAATATTCGTAGGCTCCTCCGGAGCTGTTTTGATATTTTCCGCCCGCGTAAAGTTCGCAATAAACCAATTCCCAGTTAAAGCGTCCTTCCTTTTCGTTCCAGTCAAGGGGTACGCCGCGGCCGAAATCCTCCACCGTCATGGATTTATCGTTATATACGGTTATATTTATCTGTTTACCGTAGCCTTCCCGGTATTCGTCTATAGCGTTGGATAGTATTTCAAAAAAAGAATGCTCGCACCCCTCAAGTCCGTCGGAACCGAAAATTACCGCGGGACGCTTTCTTACGCGGTCCGCGCCCTTGAGTGAGGATATGCTTTGTTCGTTGTATTCCTGTTTTTTCGCCACGTAAGCCTCCGGTTATAAAATGGAAAATTAATAATTAAAATTACGGATAGAATTATATCTTGATTTACGCTCTGTAAAAGCCCACTTTTTTATAAACCTTTGACAATGTCCTGCCGGCTATATAAGACGCGCGTTCCGTTCCTTTGGCGATAATCTCGTCGAGATATGCTTTATCCTTTAAAAGGCGCAACGCTTCCTCACGTATCGGACACAGCGTTTCGACAACCGCTTCGCCGACAGCTTTCTTGAATATGCCGTAGCCCTTGCCTTCGAATTCGTTTTCGATTTCGATAAAGGATTTACCGGTACAGACGGAATAAACAGTCATAAGGTTGGAAATACCCTTTTTATTTTCGGCGTCATATCGGACGGAGGCTTCGCTGTCGGTCACGGCGCGTTTGAATTTTGACATAATAATTTCCGGGGTGTCCATCAGTAAAACGCTGCCGCCGCTTTCCTCCGATTTGCTCATTTTGCTTTCGGGGTCGTCAAGGCTCATTATTCTCGCTCCGACTTCGGGTATATAGGGCTCGGGAATCGTAAACACATCGCCGTATATTCCGTTGAAACGCCCGGCTATATCGCGGCAAATTTCGACATGCTGCTTCTGGTCGTCCCCGACCGGCACAAGATCGGCCTGATATATAAGGATATCGGCTGCCATCAGCACCGGATAGGTATAAAGCCCGGCGTTTATATTGTCGCTCTGCTTGGAGGCTTTATCCTTGAACTGTGTCATTCTGTTAAGCTCGCCCATCATCGTGTAGCAGCTTAAAACCCAGGCAAGCTCCGCGTGAGCGGGCACCCGGCTTTGTATAAACAGCACATTTTTTTCGGGATCGAGTCCGCAGGCGATATATTGCGCCAGCTGCTCGAGCGTGCGTTTTCTTAATACAGAGGGATCGTGCCTGACGGTGATGGCATGCAGGTCCGCAAGCATATAAAAGCATTCGTAATCGTCATACAGTTTAACCCAGTTTTTTATCGCTCCTATATATGAACCGAGGGTTAGCTCCCCCGTGGGCTTTATTCCGGAAAGTATACGCGGCTTTTTCGCGTGATCCATTATTTTTTCTCCCTTAGATACTAAATATTGTATATTTTCATATTATTGTATCATACATTTTCCGAATTTTCAATAAATATTTTGGAAAAAGTCATTTACAAGATAAAATGTTTGATGTATAATGTTATGTCATATTATTTTGAAAGGAACTGAATCATGTCAAAAATTCTCGTCGAAACGTCGGCGCGTCACGTTCACATAACGGCTGAGGCGCTTGAAATCCTTTTCGGAAAGGGGTATTCGCTTACCTGTAAAAAGAAGCTTACCCAACCCGGACAGTTTGCCTGCGAGGAAAGAATCGACGTGGTCGGACCGAAGAATACATTGAAAAACGTATCCATCCTCGGCCCTGTCCGCAAGGCCAACCAGGTCGAGGTTTCCTTATCCGACGCAAGAACTCTCGGAGTGGAAGCGCCGGTGCGCGAATCCGGGGATGTCGCGGGCTCCGCTCCCGTCAAGCTCATAGGCCCAAAAGGCGAAATTGAACTGACCGAAGGCTGCATTGTTGCGAAAAGGCATATACATATCACGCCGAAAGAAGCGGAGGAATTCGGTCTTGTCAACGGACAGACGGTATCCGTCCGTCTTGATGACACCGCCCGTCCCCTTATCTTCGGGGATGTCGTCGTAAGAGTAAGCGATAAATTCGCCCCGGCGATGCATATCGACACCGACGAATCCAACGCCGCCTGCGCTTTCGGCATTGTTTACGGCGAAATAATTAAATAACAACAACAAATATATTCTATTCGAAGAAAGGAAATCGCATGTTAAACTATTCAAAAGAAATCGGACGCATGTGTTGCGTTGCCAAAGGTTCCGACCACGGACCGGCACCCATTCCCGAAGAAGGCAAATGGGTTCAGGCAAAGCAAATCACCGACATTTCCGGGTACACTCACGGAGTGGGCTGGTGCGCTCCTCAGCAGGGCGCTTGTAAGCTTTCCTTAAACGTCAAGGACGGAATAATCGAGGAAGCTCTTGTCGAAACCCTGGGCTGCTCCGGCATGACACACTCCGCCGCCATGGCCGCCGAAATACTACCAGGTAAAACCATCCTTGAG
>JAQVQF010000083.1 GCA_028701715.1 Eubacteriales bacterium
GCGAATATTATTCCAGGGTGATTGACAGAGACGACGCGTCCTCGCTGCCGCCGGAGATAATACCTACCGTTGAGGATTTCCGTACCGTTTATCGTGTGCTGAAGCGGGAACTGGCAAACGAAAGAAAGCGCATATCCGTAAGATATTTGAAAAGACGGATAGAAATAACGGAAGCGGTTATCATTGATCTTTGCACGTTAAAAACCGCGATAGACGTGATGACGGAATTCGGACTCGCGGAAACCGTCCGAATACGCGGAAACGATATTATCGAAATAAAACTGATGCCGAATTCACAAAAAATAGATCTCGATAAGTCCGAAACGCTGAAAAATCTCAGAAAGCGCACCTCGTAATTACCAAAGCGGACAGCGTAACGCGAAAAGCGGTAAGCCCGAGAGCTTACATCGAAGGCTTAAAGCTGAAAGGCACTACAATGGCAGAATCATTTGAGAAATTATATAATCAGCTGGCGGAAAAGGGCGTGTATGACTTAAACAAGATATCACGCGCTTATTCGCTTGCGGAAAAAGCCCACCGGGGACAGAAGCGAATATCCGGCGAGCAGTACATTATCCATCCGATAGCCGTAGCCAAGATTGTGGCGGATCTGCAGCTCGACACCGACTCGATCTGCGCCGCCCTTTTACATGATACGGTTGAAGACTGCGAAGGCAAGGTTGACATACAGCTTATCAGAAAGGAATTCGGCGTCGAGGTGGCGGAGCTGGTCGACGGGGTCACCAAGCTGCTTCACATACCTTTCGAAACAAAACAGGACGAATCCATAGAAAACCTTCGTAAAATGTTCCTTGCGATGTCGAAGGATATACGTGTTATATTTATAAAGCTTGCGGATCGTCTTCACAATATGAGGACGCTGAATTACCGTACCGAACAGAAGCAGCGTTCCATCGCGCTTGAGACCATGCACGTTTACGCGCCGCTGGCTCACCGGCTCGGTATCCAGCGTATAAAGCAGGAGCTGGAAACGCTTGCGTTAAAATATCTCGATCCCATAGGCTTCGAAGAAATTAAGCAGTTAATCGATAAGCGTATCGCCGAAAACGAGGGCTTTTTGCAAAGAGCAAGGGATATGGTATCGGAAAGCCTCGGCGAACAGGGAATAAATTATCGTTTGGAAAGCCGTATTAAATCCATATACAGCATTTACCGCAAGATGTATAACCAAAACAAGGCTTTCGACGAGATATATGATTTTTATGCGATAAGGATAATCGTTAAGACGGAGATGGAGTGCTACACCTCGCTGGGTGTCATACATGAGCAGTTCAACTCCATGCCCGGAAGGTTCAAGGATTATATTTCCACTCCCAAACCCAATATGTATCGTTCGCTTCATACAACCGTAATAGGCCATGACGGCATACCCTTTGAGGTGCAGATACGAACGGAGGAAATGCACGAAATAGCCGAATACGGGCTTGCCGCGCACTGGAAATACAAATCGGGCGATCAGGCGAAAAAACCCGCGGACGAAAAGTATAAATGGATCAGAACACTGCTTGAAACAGAAAAAGACCTCGTTGACGCGGACGAGTTCTTAAGGCCTCTTAAAATAGATTTATTCGACGACGAAACCTTTGTGTTTACACCAAAAGGCGACGTGGTATCACTCCCCGCTGGGTCCAATCCCATAGATTTTGCTTACGCCATTCATTCCGCCGTCGGCAATAAAATGGTGGGCGCCAAAGTCAACGGGAGTATCGTACCCATTGATTATGTCCTCGAAAACGGGCAGATAGTGGAGATATTAACCTCCTCCGCTTCCAAGGGACCGAGCCGCGACTGGCTGAAGATGGTGCGTTCGGCGGAAGCGCGCAATAAAATAAGGCAGTTCTTTAAAAAGGAAATGCGTTCGGAAAACATTCTTATCGGCAAATATGAAATCGACAAGGAACTGCGCCGCTACGGAAGACCGTTCACCGAAGCGCAGAAGGAAGAAATAGTAAAGAATATTGCCGAAAGAATGTTTATGGCAGACGCGGACGATATGTATAACAATATCGGCTACGGAGGACTTGCCATAAGCAAGATATCCACCAAGCTGCGCGACGAATTCGACCGCGTGGTCAATCCGCTTACTCCGGAGGAAGCGCTGCAGAAAGCACAGGAACAGCAAAAGAAGCTGGAACGCAGACCGCCCGTCCCCAAATCCCAATCGGTTATCATTGACAGCGTAAAGGGCTGCGACGTAAAATTCGCAAAATGCTGCAATCCTCTCCCGGGGGACAGCATTATAGGCTTTATAACCAAAGGTTATGGTATTTCCGTCCATAAATACGACTGCGAAAACGTGGTCACCGGGCTGAAGCGTCCGGAAGACAAGGACAGATGGGTGGTGGCTTCCTGGGCGGAATCCGTGGAAAAGCACGAATACGGTGATTTCGAAGCGAGTTTGAATATTTATGCGTCCTATTCACAGAAGCTTATCGCCGATGTTACCATGGCGCTTTCCGATATGAAAGTAGCCATTGTGGCGCTGCAGGCAAAGGAAAACGGCGACGATATGATACTTCGCGTGGTTTTGAAATGCAGCAACATAGAGCATCTGAAAAATATAATTAAAAACATGAAAAAGCTGCACAGCGTCAGGGATGTTACGAGAGGTAAGGTATGAGAGCGGTTGTATCCCGCGTCGACGGAGCCGTGTGCCGCGTCGACGGTGAAATAGCAGGTAAGATAGATTGCGGAATTTTGGTGGTCGCGGGTTTTTCGGTGGATGATACCGAAGCGGATGTCATAAAAACGGCGTTAAAAATCGGGAAACTGCGTATATTCGCCGACAATGACGGAAAAATAAACAAATCCGCGTCCGATATCGGCGGTTCGGCGCTTGTGATATCGAATTTTACTTTATACGGAAGGGTGAGACATTCTCATCGTCCGGATTTTACCCGTTCCTGCCCGGCGGAAAGAGCGAAAAGCTATTACGAGCTGTTCAAGAAGGAGCTTTCCGCTCATATGCCAGTGCAATCGGGTGTCTTCGGTTCGCATATGCATATTGAAGCGCAAAACGACGGTCCCGTAACCCTTATTATAGACAGCTGTGATTTATAAGCAATGAAGGTTTTTATTGACAACAATACCGGCTATCTCAACGATTATCATTTCAAGTCGTTGTGCCTTTTATATTTCCCGGCGGAAAAATTCCCGGAACAGGATTCATCCTCCTGCTCTGTGTCGTTTACGCTGAATAAAACAGCAAACGGGCTTCGCGCCTCGGCTTCCGTCGTTTCGCCGTACGGCAATTCATCGGCGGAATGCGGCGAGGAGGATATAATTTTTACCATACCCACCGCCGGGGAGGATATCGCCGCCGCCGTCACCGGGAAAGCGTTCCTAAAAGCGGGCGAAAAGCTTTTCGGCTTTTTGCCTCCCTGGGGATACCTTACGGGACTGCGTCCCGTGAAGCGGGCGAGATATTATCTTGAACGCGGCTTCCGCGAAAACAAGGTCAGAAGACTCTTTGAAAACGATTACAATGTGAGCTCTGAAAAAACAAGCCTTTCCGTACGGACAGCGTACAGTGAAATAAAGCTGCTTTCATCGATAACGCCGAAAAACTGCGGCGTATATGTTTCCGTTCCGTTCTGCCCCACAAGGTGCGATTACTGCTCGTTTGTATCATATTCGAACAATAAGCTGTTTCGACTGATACCGGAATACCTTGAAAGACTGGCAAACGACATAAAACGAACCGGCAGTATAATAAAGGAAACCGGTTTTGTTCCCGTATCCGTCTATATAGGCGGCGGTACGCCGTCGTTTTTGTCGGAAGAACAGCTCCGTTTTCTGCTTTGCGCCATTAATAAATACATCCCCATGGATAGCGTGAGAGAATATTCGTTCGAGGGCGGACGCCCGGATACTCTCACCGCCCAAAAGCTCGGGATAATTAAAAACGGCGGAGTTAACCGTATATCCGTAAACCCCCAGTCCACCTGTCAGAGGGTGCTCGACGCCATCGGCAGAAAGCATACCGTGGAGGATTTCTTCAAAGCGGCGTCGCTCGCCATGAAATGCGGCTTTTCCACGGTAAACACCGATCTTATCGCGGGGCTTCCGGAAGATACCTTTGACACCTTTTCCAAAACCCTTGACGATGTCATAAACATAGGCTTTGAGAATATCACGGTTCATACGCTGTCGATAAAAAACGCTTCCGAAATTAAAAACGAATACGGAGCGTTTGATCCCGTCGGCAGGCTCGCGAGAGAATGCGTGTCTTACGCGGGGAACACCTTGACGGAGCGCGGGTATGACCCGTATTATCTTTACCGACAAAAACGTACCGTCGGCAACGGGGAAAACACGGGTTTTTCACTTTGCGGACATGAAAGCATATATAATGTAATGATGATGGAGGAATCCTCCACCGTGTTCGCCTGCGGAGCGGGAGCCATAACCAAGCTGGTATCCGTCGACGGCACGCGTATCGAAAGAATAGCTTTCCCGAAATATCCCTTTGAGTACCTTGAAAGAGACGACGGGATAGGCGAGGACAGAATACACTTGTTTTTATTGAAAGGATGAACTATACCCTTGTACGATAAAATATTCGTCGAATCCTGCGAGGCTTTTTATGAAACCGGCGTTAAGGAAGCCGTAAGAGCCGCCATGAATGCGGGCAAGCATCTTATCTTACTTGCCGGAGCCTCCTGCTCGGGGAAGACCACCACTTCAAAAAAAATTGACGATGAAATCGAAAAAAACGGCGGCTCGGCTGAAACCGTGTCGCTTGATGATTTTTATCTCAATCCCTCCGACAAGCCTCTCGGCGAAGACGGAAATCCCGATTATGAATCGCCGGAATGTCTTGATTTAAAACTGATAAAAGAAACCTTCGCAAGTATTTCCGCCGGGAATATGACAAAGCTTCCGATTTTTAATTTTGAGCAGAGAAGAAGGCTTGAAAAATCAAGGATTATAGATCCCGACGAACACACCTTTATCGTGGTGGAGGGTCTGCATGCCTTGAATCCGGAAATTATCGGGGAAGAAAGCCGTAATAACGCATATCGTATATATCTTACCTGCGAAAGTCCCGCGTATGATGTCAAACTGCTGCGCAGGCTTGTGAGAGATATTAATTACAGGGGAGCTTCCGCGGAGCTGACGTTTTCCCTTTGGGACAACGTCAAAAACGGCGAGATGAAGTATATTTACCCCTATAAAACAATTTCAAATACCGTCATTAACACGTTTTTTGAATATGAGCTTTCAGCGTTAAAAAAAGAAGGTATGGCGGTGCTTGAAAAGGTATCAAACGACAGCATATACCGCGGCAAAGCCGAATATCTGATGAATCTGCTGTCCGGGGTCGATCCTATCGACAGGAGCATCATTCCGTCCTCGTCGCTTATGTGGGAATTTTTAAAATAATTGAAATTGCGGGAAATCTGTATGAACAAAAGACAATCCGGGTCATTCCTTGCCGAAGCCCTTATTATATCCGTTTCAAATCTTGTCGTTAAAATAATAGGCGTGGCGTTTCGAATCCCTCTTACAAATATGCTGCAGGGGGCTACGGGTATTTATACCGCCGCTTTTTCGGTTTACGCCATGCTTTATATGGTTTCCACCTCAGGCCTTCCCGTGGCAATTTCCCGCATGGTGTCATCCTCGCGCAAGCTTGATCGTAAAACCGAGACAAAACGGATTTTTCGTTCCAGCATGCTGCTTTTCGGCGCAATCGGCTTAATCTGTACGCTTGTCATGTTTTTCGGCGCCGACTCCATCGCACGCTCGACAAAACACGCCGATGCCGCTCTGGCTATGCGTATTATTTCCCCCACCCTGTTTCTTATCTGCGTTTCTTCGGCGCTGAGAGGTTATTTTCAGGGGCTGAGAAACATGGTACCCACTGCGGTCAGCCAGTTTATAGAAGCGTTATGTAAGCTTGTTTTGGGATTGGGCGCGGCGCAATATGCCATAACGAGGGGCTATTCGCCCATGGTTCAGGCGGCGTTTGCCATATCGGGTATAACAATAGGCACGGTTTTGGCAATGACATATATGATTATTTATAAATATTTTTACGAAAAAAGGCATTCCTTTGCGGGGGTGGAGGATACCGACAGCTATAAGGATATTTATAAAAATCTCCTGAAAATAGCCGTCCCGGTCACCATAACCTCATCGGCGCTGTATTTTTCTCAGTTTCTTGATACCCTCGTTATCAACAGATTTCTTATAAATTCCGGAGTGGACAGCGTAATAGCCGAGGATTTATATACATCGTATACCGGTCTTACTCTGTCGATTTCCGACCTTCTGCCGGCGACTCTCATTTTCCCCATCGCCATATCCATACTCCCGGCGGTGTCCGGGGCGCTTGCCGTCAACGATCAAAAGCAGGTAGACAACTACATACATTCGTCGATACGAATATCGGGTATTATCGCGCTGCCCTGCGCTTTCGGCATGCTCGCGGTTTCGCGTCCGGCGATAGCCCTTATTTACGGGACAAATTTCGGCTCGGGTGCCGATATAGTAAGATTATGGAACGGCAAGCCCTATATGCCTATAGATATCGCGTCCAACGCGCTTATGATATTATCGGTGGGAATTATATTTATCTCTCTGCTTTCCACAACAAACGCGCTGCTTCAAGCGGTTAACCGTCAATACCTGCCCATGATTTCGATAGGAGTCGGGGTTATATTCCTTGTGGGCTTTGAAATCGGGCTGGTTTCGGTTCCTTCGATAGGTATATACGGCTCACCCGTCGCCTCGGTGATCTGCTATATCGCGGCGTTGTCATTGAATATGCTGTTCCTAAAAAAATATCGGTCGTTTAAAATATCGATTCGCAAGCTGTTTTTCAAGCCCTTTGTATGCGCGGCGGCCTGCGGCGCGGCGGCGTACGGCGTTGTGTGTCTTGTGCGGCACTTACTCGGAGGGGAAACAAGGTTGAATTCGCTTATAATAATCTGTGCGGCGGGTGCCGTCGGGGTTATCGTATATGTGGTAAGCATGCTCGCGGTCAGGGGCATCACCGCCGACGAGGTGAGACTTCTTCCCAAGGGAAGAACCCTATGCGGCTTTTTGTTGAAGAAAGGCTTCCTGAAGGAATGAACCGCTTTATTATTTCGTATTCAACCAAGAATCATCTTTAATCAATTGCTTTTTCATCCCGAGCAAATCCAGAACACGGCGTATATTTTTCATGCTTAACATATTGGTGTTACCGGAAAGAAATTTTCCATAGTTGGCTAAATTTATACCAAGCGTTTTACAGACATAATAAGAAGTGATTTTCTTTTCATCCTGAAGGTTTTTTATCTTTCGTAAAGCTTTATATTTAACGTCTCTTTCGTTGATAGAGGCGTTTTTCTTTACAAGATAGCTTTTATACACCTTTCCGTAATCGTCGTTGGCTGTTGACAGGTAATCAATCATTTCTTTTTCCGTTCGATATGATTTGCAAATATCTTCGAATCTTTCAAAAAGGCAGCTGTTGACAAGCTGTCTCCTTGCCGTTTTCCTTTCGACACATAGGTATGAATAAAGCAACAGAGGCTCGGCAACGCGTTCGTTATCTTTTTCAGCGGATTCTGCAAGCTTTTTTATATTGACGGTATTTTTATTCGACAGTTCTTTCATATAAACGGAAAGAAAGCCGTTAAGTGTCAGGCTATTCATTTTCAGGCTCATTCCTTTCACGGTATTGTTTGTATAAATCCAAAAATTCATTTGTTATGCGATCATTAAGAAGATAGTCTTTTATATCATTGACGAGATTGCCCAACAATGTCCAATCAATGATGGATAAAAGCTTTGCGGATTCAATATCGCTTATGTCCTTTGGTCGTCCGGCCAGCAGTTTGGATATAACAAAATCCTCAGGTGATATAACATAAAACGCAATACGCGAGGATGGTATATCAAGCTGCTTCAATCTGCTTTTAAAGTCGTCGGGAAAATTATAAATGTAGCATTTTACGGCGTTGTTGATGTTGTATTTCATACCTATATCCATAGCGGCTTTCGGCAGGTCGTCAAGGATAATGTCGATGTCATGTGTGGACGCACGTCCGGAAAGCCCGGAAAGCACCATGGCACTGCCGCCTGCAATAACGCAATGATAAGGTTTATCGTCGTCAAATGTCAGTGAAAGCTCCTCATCGAATTTTCTCAGGGAATCGAGTATAGCTTCTTTATTCATTTGTTTCATATTATGCACTCCGTTTTAAAGTAGTAATCAAATATAAAAAAATATACGACTAAAATACTACTAATAATATAACTGATTAAAATGCAAATGTCAATATCATATTAATAAAGAAATTACAATATCCAAACCGAAATATGGAAACATTCTTGAAATATCCTTTTATTGTGCTATAATGAGCTCATATATTTGTTGATTATCTTAAAATTTAACTTTATGTGTTTGTATAAAAGCGTTCGTTTTTACATGAGGTTCACAATATAATACATATAAAAATAAAGTGAAAATACATAAATGAAGACATTCAGGCGGCTTTTATGGTTTATCGTACCGACGGCGGTAATATGGACATTGATATACGTTATGACCTTCATTCCCTCCGACAGCCTGCCGGGATTTATGCAAAAACAGGATTATCTTGGGCATTAAAGCGTATTTGGGTTTACCGCTGTCCGCTTATTTCGCACATTTAATTATTAACGGTATAGATACCTATCTTGCAAACCTCCCGGCGATACTGCTTTCCATGCAGGTCGGCATTATTGTCTGCTTTTTATTTTGGCTTACGGATAAAATAATGATAAAAACAAGAAAATGAACAATAATATATAAGGTAAAAGACGGATAAAGGAATAATATATGGAAATCGGGGAATTAGTAAATAAGCAAAGCTATGATTTCGTTGATTTATGTGAAATCATGAATATACTCCGCGGGGAAAACGGCTGTCCGTGGGACAGGGAGCAGACGCATAAATCCATACGCAAAAACCTTATTGAGGAAACATACGAGGTGGTTGAGGCTATCGACGGCGACGACACCCGGCTGCTTTGCGAGGAGCTGGGCGACCTTATGCTGCAGGTGGTGTTCCATTCGAAAATGGCGGAAGAGAAAAACCGTTTTAACATTAACGACGTATGCGACGGAATATGCAAAAAGCTTATAGTAAGGCATCCTCATATATTTTCCGACGTGAGCGCGAACACATCGGACGAGGTGCTTAAAAACTGGGAGGAAATAAAGAAAAAAACCAAATCGGATT
>JAQVQF010000084.1 GCA_028701715.1 Eubacteriales bacterium
GTATGCGACGGAATATGCAAAAAGCTTATAGTAAGGCATCCTCATATATTTTCCGACGTGAGCGCGAACACATCGGACGAGGTGCTTAAAAACTGGGAGGAAATAAAGAAAAAAACCAAATCGGATTCCCGTAAATCCGCGATGGACGGTATCCCGCCCTCCCTCCCGTCGCTTATGAGAGCGTCGAAAGCTTGTAAAAAGGCAAGCGACGCGGGCTATGTCGCCGAAAGCTTTGACGCAGCCGCCGATAAAATTATCACGGAGGCCATGAAGCTCAGGAACATTCGCGATGCCGAGGATAAAGATAGTAATAATAGGGATGATTTTACCCGCGTAATGGGAAGGCTGCTGTTCGCGGTGGCCGAAGCTTCCCGTATCATGGATACGGATGCAGAGGAAGCTCTGGGACGCGAAGTTGACCGGTTTACCGAAAAAATCCGTTCGGATGAAGCAGCAACGGGGAGAAGATAACGCTTTACATGGCTGTTACAACAGGCGACAAGGGTGAAAATGTACTGAAAATAAAGGTTTTTTCGCCAAAAAAACAAAATTACTCTTGCCAAAACGCAAAAGGCGTGGTATACTATGCTGGCAAATAAAAGAAAGGGGTTCATTTATGAACAAAACAAATCTCGTTGATATTGTTGCCGATCAGGCAAATCTTAAAAAGAAGGACGCGGAAGCCGCCGTTAACGCAGTGTTCGCAGCTATCCAGAAAGACCTTACCGAAGGCGGAAAGGTTCAGATAGCCGGCTTCGGTTCTTTTAAAGTAAAGGAAAGAAGCGAAAGGATAGGCAGAAATCCCAAGACGCTTGAGGAAATAAATATACCCGCCTCCAAGGCACCTGTTTTTGTCGCCGGCAAAGGATTGAAGGACTCGGTTAACGGTTAACGCTTAACGCTTAACGGTTAACGCTTAACGCTTAACGCTTAACGCTTAACGCTTAACGCTTAACGCTTAACGTTTACGGTTGATTATATCTATAGATAAGCGGGAGAGGTCTTATGCGGCTTGACAAATTTCTTAAGGTTTCAAGGATAATAAAGCGCAGGACCGTCGCGGCGGACGCGTGCGGGAACGAATATATAAGTGTAAACGGCAAACCCGCTAAGGCCTCTTACGTTGTTCGTATCGGAGATATCATCACGGTGACCTACGGCAGTCGCATTGTTTCTTTCCGCGTAAAGGAGATATGCGAAACCCAGTCGAAGGATAAAGCCTGTGAAATGTACGAGGTCGTGGAATAGCGTCGCAATAAAAATAATGCAAATTAAAGTGTCTGCGAAAAATTGCGGAAGATGATTGTTGATATATATGTAAGCTTTTGTTATCAAGCTGTTTTAAATCGCCGATAAGCTTCAATCAAGGCTTTTGGAAATTGATTAACAATAATCCGGTTTTGCGTAAGCATATCATAATCGATAAAATGTTAAAATGATAAAATGTTAAAACGATAAAACGGAAAAGCCTAAAGCGTTTATGTCATAACCGTCCCTTGTCCGACATATTCTTTTATAGAACAGCGGGTGGGGGAGATATATGGAAGAAGAAAAGAAAAAACATTTTTTATCGTTAAACGCAAGATCGCTGCTCACCGTCAGCGGTATAAACGATTTGCTGAGCTTTGATGAAAACGGCGTGGTGTTCGACCTCGGAACCAGCACTCTCACCGTTACCGGAAGCGAGCTGTGCGTCACCAAGCTTTCTCTCGAAACGGGAGAAGCCGCCGTAAAGGGTACTGTCGACGCTGTTGTGTACACCGACGGGCAGATGAAAAAGACTCTGCTTTCGCGCCTTTTTAAGTGATGGAAATATCATACGCGCTGCAGCATTATCTTTTTTTGGCGTCGCTTTTGGCGGGTATCGTTTGCGGAGCGGTGTATGACATTTTCCGGATATTAAGGGCTTTTGCTTTTAAAAACAAAGTAATTATCTTTGCGGAAGACGTGATATACTGCCTGTTTGTCGCGGCGGTGTTTATGATATTGTTTTATAATTATTCCGAAGGACGTATCAGACTATTTGCTTTTGCGGGCGTTATCGCGGGTTTTTCGGGTTATTATTTCACCGTCGGAAAACTGACTTATAAAATCTGTGAAGCCGTTAAAAAAGCTGTCGGGCTGTCGGTAAAAAAAATACGAAAAAAAACGGTGTATGTATTATACAGAATATACGGCAGGCTCTTTTCGATTTCAAGGATTAAAAGCTCGGTAAAGCTCGCAAAAAACGGATTCTTTTTTAAACCGTAAGGAGAATATTATAAGCTATAAGATAAATTGCCGGGTGTAAAAGCTTCCGGACGCCTCATCGGTCGGTTTCCTTTGCGGCACGGACAACCGCCGAAGGGTTTACGACAAAACAGAAAGGAATGAGCATAAGTATGGCAGGAAGGAACAATTCGAATTTAATAGTTAAGTTCGCGGTGCTCTGCGTTATTGTCATACTGATTTTTGCGGTCATAAATATACAGATCGAGCTTAACGATTTAAAAAATAAAAAGCAGGATCTTATAGAGCAGATAGGGAACGTGGAAGATATCATTGAAGAAATCAATATATACCTTGACGCGCCCATAACGGACGAGTATATTGAGCGTGTCGCCCGTGAACAGCTCGGTTACAGGAAAAGCGGCGAGATTATCTTCTATAACTATCTGGCGAACTGAAAGCAAGGAGTACAAGCTTGGAAAAAGTCGTCAAGGGCAAAATCACAAAAATAACTAACTTCGGAGCTTTTATGGCAATCGAAGGCGGCAAAAGCGGAATGATACATATTTCGGAAATATCGCAAAGCTTCGTTAAGAATATACATGATTTTCTTAAGGAAGGGCAGGAAATAGAAGCCGCGATAATTTCCGAGGACGAAAACGGGCGCCTTGCGCTCTCTTTAAAGCGTCTTATACCGAAAGCCGCCCCAAAAGTGACAAGCGGACCGCCCGATGATTTTTATTCGCCGCGTAAAGGCGACGATAAATCGTTCGAGGCTATGATGACACGCTTTAAATCTGTATCCGACGAAAAAATATGCGACCTGAAAAAAGGCTACGACGGCAAACGCGGTAAAAACACAAAAAAAACCAAGCATTAAACTGCCCGGCGGCAGTTTTTTTGTGATAAGGAGTAAAAGCGGTGAGAGAAATACAATGCGAAACAATAACGAAAACGGTAAAGGAGCTTTTTATAAAAGCCAATACTGTGCTTCCCGATGAAATTGCGTCACTGCTCGAAAAAGCGGAAAAATCCGAAAGCAAGCCGATAGCCAAATCCATACTCGGCAAGCTCTGTGAAAACCGAAAAACCGCGGAAAAAACGGGGATTCCGATATGTCAGGACACCGGTATGGCATTTGTTTTTGCCGAAATCGGTCAGGAGGTACATATAACCGGAGGTTTATTTGAAGACGCGGTAAACGCCGGGGTTGCTGCCGCTTACACCGAAGGTTATCTGAGAAAATCCGTGGTAACCCCGCTTTCGCGTATGAATACCGGCGACAATACCCCGGCAATAATATATACAAAGCTTGTTTCGGGCGACAGGATAAAGCTTATAACTGTTCCCAAAGGCTTCGGCAGTGAAAATATGTCGAAAATTAAAATGATGAACCCCACCTGTTCCGAGGATGATATCATATGCTTTATATGCGATACGGTAAGAGAAGCCGGCGGACGTTCCTGCCCGCCGCTGGTTATCGGCGTCGGGATAGGCGGCGGCTTTGATTATGTTGCGTTCCTTGCCAAAAAGGCTCTCGCAAGGGGCGGCGAAAGCTCCGATCCCAAGCTTGCCGAGCTTGAAGGCAAAATTAAAAAGGCCGTAAATGCCACGGGGGTAGGCGTACAGGGGTTGGGCGGCAACGTCACCGCGCTGAAGGTCGCCGTGGAAACCTACCCGACGCATATAGCCTCGCTTCCCGTTGCGGTCAACATCTCGTGTCATGTCACACGGCACGCTCAAGCCGTTATATAGAACGGATTAATAAAAATTTAAATAAGCGCTCATTGACAATATGACCCTCCGATGGTATAATGTTTACAGACAATTGTAAAACTGTATATATTGAAAAGATATATTTTTATATTGCCTATATAATATTAATATAAAGGGAAATCAATATTAAACAGGAGGGAACCGACATGAAAATCAAATTCAACGCACGCAAGTACAATCTTACGGACGACGTAAAGGAGAGGTTTCAAAAAAAGCTTGCCAAGCTGGACAGGTTCTTTTACAAGGATGCCGAGGCGACGGTTTCTCTTTACGAGGAAAAAGTCGGCGAAAGAGTCGAAATAACCGTTTACGGAAAGGGAGCTATTCTCAGAGCTGAGGAAACCGACCGCGACGCCGCCTGCGCTCTCGACAAGGCGATGGAGGTGCTTATCAGGCAGATACGCAAAAACCGTACGCGGCTTGAAAAGAAAAAGCAGATCCAACCCGCCGCGACCGCGGAAGACACCCTGTATGAGGAGGAGCAGGAATATAAGATTTCCAAGGTCAAGCATTTTGTCCTGTCTTCCATGAGCGTTGAGGAAGCCATACTCCAGATGAATCTTCTGTCCCATGAATTTTTCTTATTCAAAAACGCCGAAACCGGTATTATCAATTTGGTTTATAAGAGGAAGAACAACGATTACGGGATAATAGAGCCTGCGGAATAAGCAATCCGAAAACAGAAATCATAAAGTCAGCAGATATTACATCAAAAGGCCGCGCACGCGGCTTTTTTTAAAGGAATTTGAAAGGAACGGGAATCATATTATATGAGATTTATTACCACCTGCCTTTTCGGGCTTGAAAAGCTTGCCGGGGAGGATATTGACAGACTCGGATATGAACGAATATCCACCACCGACGGAAGGATTGAATTCGAAGCGCCGAGCGAAGCCGTCGCTTATTGCAACATTAACTTCCGCTACAGCGAACGCGTGCTGATTAAGCTCGGTTCCTTTGCGGCGACGACCTTTGACGCTTTGTTTGAGGGAACGAAGGCGCTTCCCTGGGAAAACTATATATCCCGTTCCGACGCTTTCCCGGTAAAGGGGCATTCGATCAAATCAAAGCTATTTTCGGTGCCCGACTGCCAGTCGATAATCAAAAAAGCGGTATGCGCCCGACTCGGCGGTAAATACGGCCTTCAACGCTTACCCGAAACCGGAGTCAAAAAGCAAATAGTATTTTTTATCATGAACGACGAAGCCTGTCTGATGATTGACACCACCGGCGAAGCACTCCATAAGCGCGGTTACCGTACGGAAGCTAATATAGCGCCGATACGCGAAACCCTTGCCGCCGCCATGGTGGCGCTGTCGAGACCGAGAGAAAACGTCATCACCGTGGATCCTATGTGCGGCTCGGGTACAATCCCCATCGAGGCGGCGCTGCTTGCGTCGGATACCGCGCCCGGTATCAACAGAGGCTTTTCCGCAGAGGCTTTCGGGCTTGTTGACAAAAAAGCGTTCGCCGACGCCAGAGAAGAAGCGCGTTCGAGGATAAAACCGCCCGCCATGGGAATATACGGACTGGATATAGACAATAATTGCATTGAAACGTCGCATGCAAATTCGCTGCGTGCCGGTACCCAAGACTGGATCGATTTCAAAGCCGGCGACATTACGCAATTTACCTCTCCCGTGCCGGAAGCGAGAGGCACCATTGTTTGCAATCCTCCGTACGGCGAGCGCATGCTGGACAGGGAAGCCGTTGCAAGGCTGGAAAAAGCAATGGGAGCCGCGTTGACAAAAGCGGTTCCGGCATGGCAGCTTTACTTTATTTCGTCCGATGAAATGTTTGAACGGAATTACGGACGCTATGCGGATAAAAAGAGAACCCTATACAACGGAATGATAAAATGCTTGTTTTATCAGTATTTCAAAACCGTTAAGCATTAGAATTTACCTTACTATAAAAATATTATACTGTTTTCAGAAACTTCAAAAACAGCACATGAAATTTTCACATTTACCGTATATATTTATATATCGACAGGAGGTAACGGCCATGGCTATCGTACGGAAGAAAAAAAACGGCGTGGAACACGGCAATTATTATCTTGTGATTTATATCGGCGGCAAACAAAAGTGGATATCCACCGGCACGGACGATAAATGTGAAGCCGCGGAATTTTATTCAAGGTACAGGCAGGGAAATATACCCGCCGACAGGTTTGATGCAACGGGCATGACGATTGTCGATTATGCAAGGCACTGCCTTGGTGAAGACACAGCTTCCGTTCGTCCTTCAACCTCCGTTAACAACGATTACGCCGTCGCATGCCTGCAAAAATACTGCGACACAGCATACGGCTGTCCCGTAATGCTTATTTCGGCGGACGAGGATTTTTGTGTCCGGTATTTTATATGGCTGTCTGAAAATTACAGCTTTACCACCGCGGCGTCGCGTTTCGGCTTTTTAAAGACAATATTGGCAAAAGCCGCATTGCGGGGCGACATACCGTTTAACCCCTGCGAAAAACTGAAGCAGAAAACCGTTACGGTATCCGTAAATTCACCGAACCGTTCCGCGACCGCGCTCGACGCGCGCCGCGCGGGTGAGTTTTTAGGCTTCTGCCGTGCGCATATGTCGAATAAAATCTGGCCCTTCTGGTACGCGTATTACGCCTGGGCGACCGCGGTGTATACGGGGATGAAACGCGGGGAGCTGCTGGCGCTGACGGTATCCGACGTGGACATGATTAACCGCATCCTCCATATCCGGCATAATATAACGTTAAGCGAAGGGATAAGATACGACGGCGAGCCCAAGGCCGATTCTGGTGTAAGGGATTTGTATATCAACACCTCTCTCGATATCATTCTGAACGACCTTATCACCCGGCTTAATCCGAAAGAATTCAACAGGATATCCTTACTGCATAAAAACAACCCCCGCAGGTATCTGTTCTGCACCGAAAATTACAGCCCGATATCGCCTCACTGCCTTTCGATGTGCGTTGAGGAAGCCGCCGACGCCTGGGCTTCGGACGGAGGCGGCTGTACGCTCCGTCTGCATGACGCAAGGCATACCTGCGCTTCGATACTGTATAACGACGAAAAGCTCCCCTTGGACACCGTGTCGGCGTTTTTGGGGCATAAAAATACCAAAACCACGGAAATATATTTAAACAAGCTGGCAAAAGCCGCCGTGTCAAAACGCATTATCACCGCCACCGCCAACCTCGCGTCCGCGATAGGAACGTCGGCTCGCAAATCGTTTGCCGGGCAGCAGCGTTCGATTAATAACCTTAACGGGAAAAATAAAAGCGATTATTGAAAAATTCAATATAAAATATCATTACAGGAGGCAAAAATTATGAAACTTAAACCGCTTGGCGACAAAATCGTCATCAAAATGGCGGAAGCGGAGGAGACAACCAAAAGCGGCATCGTGCTCGCAGGCTCCGCCAAGGAAAAACCGCAGTTCGCGTTCGTCATCGAGGCAGGTCCCGGCGGACGTGATGAAAAAGGCAACCTCGTTCCCATGGAAGTCAAGGTGGGCGACAAGGTTATCACAAGCAAGTATTCGGGCACCGAGATAAAAATCGACGGCGAAGAATATGTTGTGGTCCGTCAAAACGACATACTTTGTATAGTGGAATAAGGAGGGTTCTTGGATTATGGCTAAGGAACTGAAACACGGAATTGAAGCAAGAGAAGCTCTTTTAAAGGGTATCGACAAACTCGCCGATACCGTCAAGATTACACTCGGCCCCAAGGGCAGAAACGTCGTACTCGATAAAAAATTCGGTTCGCCGCTTATCACCAACGACGGCGTGACCATCGCCAAGGAAATCGAGCTGGAGGACGCGTTCGAAAACATGGGCGCGCGCCTTGTATGCGAAGTCGCCACAAAGACCAACGACGCCGCAGGCGACGGCACCACCACCGCCACGCTCCTCGCTCAGGCGTTTATACGCGAAGGAATGAAGAATATCACCGCCGGAGCAAATCCCATGGTGGTTAAAAAAGGCATACAGAAGGCGGTTGAAGCCGCCGTGAAAGCGGTTTCCGCCGCTTCGATAGCCGTTCACGGAACAGAGGACATCGCCCGTATAGGCACCATTTCTTCAAGCGACGCGGAAATCGGCAGAATTATAGCGGAAGCCATGGATAAGGTCACCGCCGAGGGCGTCATCACCGTCGAGGAATCCAAGACCGCAGAAACCTATTACGACCTCGTCGAGGGTATGCAGTTCGACCGCGGCTATGTCACGCCTTACATGGTTACCGACACGGAAAAGATGGAAGCCGTGCTCGACGATCCTCTTATCCTTATCACAGACAAAAAAATATCCAATATCCAGGAAATACTCCCCGTGCTTGAGCAGATAGTCCAAAACGGCAAAAAGCTGCTCATAATAGCGGAGGATATCGAAGGCGAAGCGCTTTCGACCCTTATCGTGAACCGTCTCAGAGGCACCTTCTCCTGCGTCGCCGTCAAGGCACCCGGCTTCGGTGACAGAAGAAAGGAAATGCTTCAGGACATAGCCGTTCTCACGGGCGGCACGGTCATTTCCGCCGACCTCGGATACGAGCTTAAGGAAGCTACCATAGACATGCTCGGCAAAGCCAAGCAGGTCAAGGTCACAAAGGAAAACACCATCATCGTTGACGGCGCGGGCGAAAAGGACGCCATCAAGGCGAGAACCGCTCAGATCAAAGCCGCCATCGAAATTTCCACCAGCGATTTCGACCGTGAAAAGCTGCAGGAACGCCTTGCCAAGCTTGCCGGCGGCGTAGCCGTCATCAAGGTCGGCGCTGCTACCGAAACCGAGATGAAAGAAAAGAAGCTCCGCATAGAGGACGCTCTCAACGCCACCAGAGCCGCCGTTGAGGAAGGCTTCGTGGCGGGCGGCGGCGTCGCCTTCATAGACGCCATACCCGAGGTCGAAAAGCTTCTTAAAACCACCGAAGGTGATGAAAAGACCGGCGTCAAGCTCGTTCTCAGAGCTCTTGAGGAGCCTGTCAGACAGATTTCCGAAAACGCGGGCTTCGAAGGCAGCGTGATAGTGGATAAGATAAAGAAATCCAAAAAGGGAATAGGCTTTGACGCTTACAACGAAACCTTCGTCGATATGGTCAAAGCCGGCATAATCGACCCCGCCAAGGTTACCCGCTGCGCGCTTCAGAACGCCGCTTCCATAGCTTCCATGGTGCTGACCACAGAAGCGCTTGTCGCCGACAAGAAGGAAGAAAACCCCGCTCCCAATCCCGCCGGAATGGGCGGTATGGGCGGCGGAATGTATTAAT
>JAQVQF010000085.1 GCA_028701715.1 Eubacteriales bacterium
TCGTCACGATGTTAGGAGAGGAAGCGCCCTCCGTGTGGGAAGAAAGCATGGTTAAGCTATGATTATCAGCGCGATAAGAGACGGAAATATTACAGGCGCAATATTTATCCTTGTATCCATATTGATATCGCTTACCGTACATGAATACTCGCACGGTTATATCGCTTACAAGTGCGGTGATAATACCGCCCGCAATTTCGGAAGGCTGACCTTGAATCCAATAAAGCATCTGGATATATTCGGATTTTTGGCGATGATGCTCGCGGGTTTCGGCTGGGCAAAGCCCGTACCCGTGAATATGCGCAACATGAGAAAGCCGAGACGCGACATAGCGCTGGTTTCCCTTGCGGGACCTGTGTCGAATTTTATACTTGCGTTCATAGGCGTTTTATTCTATAAAATATTCTTTACACTGCTTGACCCTGCCGAAATTATCATTAACGGAAAAGTCGAAATAATTTCCAACCTCACCAGCGACTTCGCTTATAATCTATTTCACAATTTTTGCAACTTCTTTTATTATTTTTCCATATTGAATTTAGGTCTCGGTCTTTTTAATCTTTTACCCATCCCGCCCCTTGACGGGTCGAAAATTCTGTCTTCCATACTTCCGCCGAGAATCGGCTACAGATTTTTACAGCTGGAAAGATACGCGGGATTGTTTATACTCACTCTCTTTGCGCTATCGAGACTCGGAGGGCTTGATTTCATCTTCACACCGCTTATATATTTGAGAGACTTGATATGGGAAGGGTTCAATAAGCTTATCGGTCTTCTGCCGTTTATTTATTGACATGGAAGCGTTAAATTTAAAGCTGGAGCAATACGAAGGTCCTCTTGACCTTCTGCTGTCGCTGATACAAAAGCATAAAATAGATATTTTCGACATCCCCATTGCCGAACTCACCGAACAGTATCTCAGTTATATCGCGGAAACGGAATCATACAATATGGAGCTTTCAAGCGATTTTATCTGCATGGCAAGCGAGCTTACCTATATAAAATCAAAAATGTTGCTGCCTGTCGTTCCGGAAGAAGATCCCCGCAAGGAGCTGGTGGACGCGCTGCTCGAATACCGAAAGGCAAAGCTTGCCGCCGAATTTCTTCAAAACCGGGCGGATGAATTTTTCGACCGCTTTACCAAAGAGCCTGACGAAACCGACGGAATATACGAAAAAAAGCATTCGGTGGATTTGCTTACCGAAGCCTTTAAAAATCTCGGCAAACGCATAAACATAAGCCCGGAAAATCGTGTGGAGCTCTTTGAAAAGCTGAAGAAGGAAAGGCATTTTACGGTCGAGGAAAAGATATTTTTCACCCTCAGATTTTTATTCGACGAAAGCAGGCATGAATTTTCCTCTCTTTTTAACGCATGCCGTACCATAGGCGAAATCGTCGCCGTCTTTTTGGCGCTGCTCCAGCTTGTCAGGAGCGGAAGAGTCAATGTCGTCAGAGAAGGAACGGAAACATATCTTATTTTAATTAAAAACCTGGAGGACGCCGGATGAATCCGACACAGCTGGACGCCGCTCTGGAAGCCGTACTCTTCGCGTCGGGGTCTCCCGTCTCGCTCGAAAAGCTTTCGGAGATATTTTGTACAGATAAAACAGAAACGGCCGATTCCGCCGCACGCGTGGCGAACCGTCTTGAGGACGGCGGTCACGGCATTGAGCTTATTTTCGTGGACGGCTCATATCAGCTATGCACAAAAGCCTGCTTTGCGGAGCATGTAAAAAAAGCGCTTGAGCTGCGCAAGACGCCTCCGCTTACAAAAGCGTCGCTTGAGGTGCTGGCCGTTGTTTCCTACAATCAGCCCGTAACCAAATCATTTATAGAGACGATACGCGGGGTTGATTCCGACGGCATAGTTAATTCCCTTTGCGATAAAGGGCTGATAAGGGAATGCGGTCACCTTGACGCACCGGGAAGACCGACGCTTTTCGGTACAACCGAAAGCTTTTTAAGATGCTTCGGGCTGGAATCCATAAGCCGTTTGCCTAAAATAGATCTTGAGGAACAAATAACTCTCCTACCCGATGACATGGAATTGACAGCGAAAGGACAGCTTTGAGCTTTGAGCTATGAGCTTTTAGGCTTTGGCTTTTAAATATAAGAAAGGCACGGGCATTATGACCGCTCTTTATATAACAGCAGGAATACTGCTTATTTTAGTGCTGATGCTGTTTTTGAAAATTTCCTTCCGTATAAGCTGGTGCGGAGACCTTCTGATAGCGTTTAGGGTCGGCTTTTATAAAAAGGAGTACCGTCTTTTCGGTCAAAAGGCCGAACCGGAAGAGGCGGAGGCAATACCGCCGAAGCATAAAAAACCGGGGGAAACGAAAGAAGAGCCGGTTTCGTTAAAGCAAATGCTGCCGATAATAAAAGAAACCCTGACAGAGCTTTATGTCAAAACCAAAAAGCATATACGCCTTGACAGGTATATCGTAAAAATCGCCGTCGCCACGGATGATCCCGCCAAAACCGGCATCCTGTACGGCGTTGTGGCGGGAAGCGCCTCATCCCTGCTGCGCTTGGCGGAGGGTATCGGGCATAAAACAAAGAGACGCGGCGAAATATATACCGAGGTTATCCCTGATTTTATTGCCGAAAAACCCGACATCCATATTGACATAATACTATCTACACGCGTATGGAGAGGACTTTCCATGGTATACTCGCTTACAAACGGTTATAATAAATATAAAAAGCTCAAAACGAAAGGGGCCTGAATATGTACGACATACCTCTCAAACAGGTAATTGACGCTTCGCTTTCCAAAATAGGCAGCGTAGCAGACGTCAACACCGTTATCGGTCAACCGATAACCACTCCGAACGGGGTAACCATAATACCCTTTTCCAAGGTATCCGTGGGCTTTGCCTCCGGCGGAGCGGATTACGACGGCAAAACACCCGACTCCGATAAACCTCCCCATTTCGCGGGCGGCAACGGCGCCGGAATATCCGTGACTCCTTTGGGATTCCTCGTCATCGATAAAGAAGAGGTCAGAATGCTTGATCTTAAGCATGACGAATCCTTTATGCCCGCGCCGAACGATCCCGTCAACAAAACCATAGACGCCATCAACGGAATAGTGGACAAAGCTCCTTCGCTTATATTGAAAATTAAAGATTTGTTCGCCAAAAAAGACAAAAACGACGCGGATACGGACGCGAAAAAAGAAGACTAAAAAAGCTGAAACAACCGAAAAAGAATAAAATGGTTTATACCTCAATATTATTTATTGGGGTGAGTTGATTGAAATTTCAGGTTGTTATATTTGCTGTTTTTATCGCTGCCGTGCTGTTGCTGGCTCCCGTTTACGGTAACGGTGTCGCCGACGCCGAATATGTTTTCGCGGCGGCAAACGATATATACGGCTTTGAAAACGATTCAGCCGTTAAAACATCCGCGCAATCCGCCTTGCTGATGGACGCGGACAGCGGAAGAGTGCTTTATGCGAAAAACGAGAACACGATTCTGCCCATGGCAAGCACCACGAAAATAATGACCGCGGTCATTATTCTTGAAACGCTGGATATGAACAGCGAAATTAAGGTTACAAAGGAATCCGTCGGTATCGAAGGTTCATCGATATATCTTATGGAAGGCGAAACGCTGACCGTCAGTGAGCTGCTGTACGGGCTTCTGCTGCGTTCGGGAAACGACGCCGCCAACGCCCTCGCCGTAGCCTGCGCCGGAAATATCGAAAATTTCGCAAACATGATGAACCGCAAGGCGGAGGAGCTGGGGCTCACTCACACGCGCTTTGCCAATCCGAGCGGCTTGCCGGACGAAAACCACCATACAACCGCTTATGACCTTGCCGTGCTCGCAAGCTATGCCATAAAAAATCCCGATTTTGTCAAAATAACCTCCACGCTGAGAGCGACAATATCCGACGGGAGTCGCTATTTGGTGAACCGCAATATTTTATTGCGTTCATATGAAGGTATGATAGGCGTTAAAACGGGCTATACCTCCGCCGCGGGGCGATGCCTGGTGACGGCCGCCAAAAGAGACGGCGTAACCTTGGTGGCGGTCACGCTCAACGACGGCAATATTTGGAACGATCATACCGCCATGCTCGATTACGGCTTCGGTTTTCTTGAATCTGTGACTGCTCTAAAAGCGGGTGAGGTTGTCACCGAAATGCCGGTCACCGGCGGTAAGGCAGCTTCAATAACCGCGTCCAATACAACGGATTTCATATGCTCGGTACCCAAGGGCGCAACGATATATATAACAATAGCTTCCAAAAAAATTTTGTACGCACCGATATCGGTCGGCGACATTGTCGGAGAAGTCGTTATATACGCCGACGGCATACGGGTCGGCAGCGTTCCGCTGGTGTCGTCGGATAACGTTAAATATAAAAAGCTCAACTTTTTTGAAAGGTTTCTCGATTGAATGGATTATAAAAGCATTAAATTACAAAAATTCGTATCCGACTGCGGGCTGATGTCACGGCGGGAAGCGGAAGCTGAAATCAGCGCGGGCGCTTTTACCGTAAACGGTGCCGTCGCAAAGCTCGGAGACCGTATCATACCTTCACGGGATCTGATAAAATACAAGAACGATGTATTAAAAAAGACAAGCATACGGCATTATATCATGCTAAACAAGCCTTCCGGCTATGTCACCACCCTTGCCGATGAGTTCGGACGCGAAACCGTCTGCTCGTTAATCGACCTGCCGATCAGGCTGTACCCGGTCGGAAGGCTCGATAAAAACAGCGAAGGGCTTTTAATAATGACCAACGACGGCGAATTCGCCAACCGCATGACACATCCGCGCTATCATCAAAAAAAACGGTATCTTGTCACGGTAAACGGCTTTGCCGACAACAACGCCGTGGACAAGCTGCAGCATATGAAGACGCTCGACGGGGAGCCGATTCTTCCCTTGGATATAAAAATTAACGAAAGAAACGAAAACGCATCCAAGCTGATATTCACGCTTGCGGAGGGTAAAAACCGCCAGATACGCCGCATGTGCGAAGCCGCGGGACTTACGATAATGCAGCTCAAACGCTTCGCCGTCGGGAGTTTGCAAATCGGGGATCTGAAACCGGGAGCGTGGAGACATCTGACGCCGGATGAAGTTAAGGAGTTAACGGGAGATTATGATAACGACAAAGCAAAGAGCATACCTGAGAACGCTGTCAAACAGCATGGAAGCGCTGTATCAGACAGGCAAAAACGGAATAACGGAAACCGTTTTAAAAACGCTCGACGACGCCCTGGAAGCGCGGGAGCTGATAAAAATAACGGTGCTGGAAACAAATCCGGAAAATCCGAAAGAAGCCATGAAAATCCTCACGGAAAAGCTGTCATGCAAGCCGGTGCAGGTAATAGGCCGAAAAGTGGTCATCTACCGCGCAAGCAAAAATAACCCTAAAATAGTATTGCCCAAATGAAGATAGGCGTTTTCGGCGGAGCTTTCGATCCGCCTCACATGGGCCATATAAGGGCGGCGCGGCGGGTTTTGGATTTTATCGGGCTGGACTTGCTTTACATAGTCCCGGCTTATGTCGCGCCTTTAAAGGAAGGCCCTTCCGCAACGCCCGAGCAGAGGCTTGAAATGTGCCGTCTTGCTTTTAGCTTTGACAGCGAAAAAGCGGTAATATCCGATTATGAAATCGCAAAGGGCGGAATAAGCTATACAAAGGACACAATAAGGTACTTTTTAACGCAATATCCGGATCCTTCCGACACGCTGTATTTAATAATAGGCACCGATCAGCTTATGCAGCTTAACAAATGGAAGAAACCCGAGTATATTTTCGCCAATACCCATATCGCCGTGGTTTCAAGGTACGGCGACGGAATACCCGAAAAGGAGCTTGAGAAATACGCGTCGCAGGGTGCCCGACTTATTAAGGTGGATATAGATGTTACGGAGGTTTCCTCCACCGAAATAAGATGCGGCGACAGATGCGAGCTTATTGACAATAAAGTAAAGGAATATATAGAAGCTCATGGACTTTACAGATAAGCTGACGACAATTAAAAATGATTTATACGCCAAAAAGCCAAGCCGAATAAATCACATAGAAGGTGTCGCGGAATGCGCTCTCGAGCTGAAACGACGCCATTTTCCGGAAATACCCGACTTTAAAATACTCCAGGCGGCGTATATGCACGATTTTACGAAGGAATATGACATACAGGCGCATATCGAAATACTAAATAAATATAACATGCCTCTCGACGGTTATGAGGAGATCACACCCAAGCTTTTGCATTCGAAATCCGCTTACGCCATAGCCGCATATGAATATAAGCTCGACGAGGATGTTTGTCTCGCCGTGCTGTATCACACCACCGGGCGCGAGAACATGACGCCCCTGGAAAAGATAATTTATCTTGCCGATTATATCGAAAAGAACCGTACCTATGTCACCTGTACGGACGTACGGGACACCTATGAGCTGCTTGTCGAAAAACAGCATAAAAAGCCCATGGAGGAAGCGATATTGTATTCGCTTGACCTTACCATTGGCGAATTGATAGAAAAAAAGCTGATAATACACAAGGATACCATACAAGCAAGAAACTATCTTATAAAAGAAGGCATTTAAAAATACATTAAGGAATGGTCAGAAGAATGGAAAAAAATTCCCACGAATACGCAAGAACCATAGCGGAAGAGATCGAAAAGGTGCTGGATTCCAAAAAGGGCGTCGATATAACGATTCTGCCGGTAGGAAAGCAGACGGTGCTGGCGGATTACTTTGTTCTTGCCAACGGCACTTCCTCGACTCATATAAAAGCGCTCGCGGACGAAACGGAATTCAAGCTTAAGGAAAACCTCGGTCTTGAGCCTTCCCATATAGAGGGTATCGGCAACAAATCCTGGGTTCTTATGGATTACGGCTGCGTGGTGGTGCATATTTTCACCGGAGAAGCGCGCGAATTCTACAAGCTCGACAAGCTCTGGGCGGAATCGGGCATTATAAAAAATGATTAGAGGACAGCAATGAAAAACGATTTTAATCAAACAGAAGCCAAATGGCAAAATAAATGGAAAGATTGCAAAGCGTTTGAGGCAAGCGATGATTTCACAAAGCCTAAATTTTACGGCCTTATTGAATTTCCCTACCCTTCCGGGACGGGAATGCATGTCGGTCACATAAAGGCGTACAGCGGACTGGAAGCGATATGCCGTAAAAGAAGAATGCAGGGCTACAACGTACTTTTCCCTATAGGCTTTGACGCCTTCGGACTTCCGACCGAAAATTCCGCGATTAAACTCGGAATACATCCCCGCACGCTCACCAACCGGAACATAGCCAAATTCACCGAACAGTTAAACCGTGTGGGCTTTTCCTTCGACTGGTCGCGCGTCGTCGACACCACCGATCCCGATTATTACAAATGGACTCAGTGGATTTTTCTTAAAATGTTTGAAAACGGTCTGGTGTTCCGGGACACAACCCTTGTCAACTACTGCCCCAACTGCAGGGTGGTGCTTTCCAACGAGGATTCGCAGGGCGGCAAATGCGACATATGCCACAGCGACGTTATACAGAAATCGAAGGATGTATGGTATCTGCGCATAACCGCTTATGCCGACAAGCTGCTTCAAGGGCTTGACGGCGTGGATTATCCCGCGAACATAAAGCAGATGCAGGAAAACTGGATCGGACGCTCCGCAGGCGCGTTTGTGAGCTTTAAGCTGAGCGTCGGCGAAGAGCTGTGCATTTACACCACACGTCCGGATACGCTGTTCGGCGTAACCTTTATGGTCATGGCGCCCGAGCATCCCGTTATCGAAAAATATGCCGCAAAAATCGGCAATATGGACGAGATAAGAGCCTACCGTGAAAACTGCTCCAAAAAGACCGAATTTGAGCGCACTCAGCTTGTCAAGGAAAAAACAGGCGTTAAAATAGAAGGCCTTATCGCCGTAAATCCCGTAAACGGAAAGGAAATACCCATCTATATTTCCGACTATGTAATGATGGGCTACGGCACGGGCGCCATAATGGCGGTGCCCGCTCACGACGAGCGCGACTACGAATTCGCCCGCAAATTCGGCATCGATATTATCGAGGTAATAAAGGGCGGCGACATATCGAACCAAGCCTACACCGGCGACGGCGAAATGGTAAATTCCGGCTTCCTCGACGGATTAACCAACAAAAAGGATTCGATAAAAAAAGCCATATCCGCGCTTGAGGAAAAGGGTATCGGCGAAGAAGGCGTACAGTATAAGATGAAGGACTGGGCGTTCAATCGTCAGCGTTACTGGGGCGAGCCCATTCCTATTATTTACTGTAATAAATGCGGTATGGTACCCGTACCCTATGACGAGCTGCCGTTAAAATTGCCCCCGCTCGAAAATTTCGAGCCCGGCACCGACGGCGAAAGCCCTCTGGCGCGCATAGACTCGTTTGTCAATTGCAAATGCCCGAAATGCGGCGGCGACGCCAGACGCGAGACCGACATAATGCCTCAGTGGGCGGGTTCTTCTTGGTATTTCCTGCGGTATTTAGACCCGCATAACGACAAATGCTTTTGCGACACGGAAAAAATGAAATACTGGATGCCTGTGGATTGGTACAACGGCGGCATGGAGCATGTCACACGGCATATGATATATTCGCGTTTCTGGCACCGCTTCCTCTATGACATCGGCTGCGTAAACACGCCCGAGCCTTATTCGAAGCGCACCGCGCAGGGTATGATACTCGGCAGCGACGGCGAAAAAATGTCTAAATCCCGCGGTAACGTGGTGGACCCGCTCGACGTGGTAGACTTGTACGGTGCCGACGTTCTCCGCACCTATGTGCTGTTCATGGGCGATTACGGTCAGTCCGCGCCCTGGTCGGACAGCAGCGTTAAGGGCTGTAAGCGCTTCCTTGACCGCGTGGCGGACCTGACCGAAATCGTATCCGGCAAGGGCGTGACTCCTCAGCTGGAAAGAAGCTTCCATAAAGCCGTTAAAAAAGTAACGGACGACATAGAAAGCATGAAATTCAACACTGCCATCGCTTGCCTTATGTCACTTACCAACGAAATATATTCGGTCGGTCATCTCACCTCTGACGAGCTTAAAGTATTTATAAAGCTTCTATCCGTTCGCGCCCCATATCTGCGAGGAAATCAACGAGCTGCTCGGCGGTAAAACCCTGCTGGCAAAAGCCGACTGGCCCGTATACGATGAGGAAAAGACAAAGGAAGAAA
>JAQVQF010000086.1 GCA_028701715.1 Eubacteriales bacterium
TTTTCGACTTGCTCCGAGCCTTCGCGCGGGCACAGCGGCACGATAAGGCGGCTGCTTGACGGTTATCCGGAAGCGCTGCTTTTCGCGGGTCACACCCACGTGCCGATAAATCGCCCCGACTCCTTCTGGCAGAACAGCTTCACGGTGATAAACAACGGCGCGCTGCATGTCGACAATCCCGCCGTAAGACCGGGTTACGGTATCCTTGAAATTAGAGATGACGCAACAATGCGGTATTTGCGCTTCATGCTCGACTCGACACCGCCGAGAGCGCTTGAAGAAATCGAATTTGCTCTCCCGAAAGGACAATGATATGTCGTTGATGACCACGCTCTGCTATCTCGAACGCGGCGGCGAATATCTTATGCTCCACCGCGTAAAAAAAGAAAACGACCAAAACCGCGACAAATGGATCGGCGTGGGCGGCCATTTTGAGGACGGCGAATCCCCGGAGGACTGCATGAAGCGGGAGGTTTACGAGGAAACGGGGCTTACCGTCACCGAATGGAAATATCGGGGCTTAGTCACCTTTGTTTCGGATATATATCCATGCGAATATATGCATCTTTTTATCTGCGCGGGCTGGACGGGCATCGAAAAGCCCTGCGACGAGGGCGAGCTCGAATGGATTGGCAAAGAAAAGCTGAAATCGCTCGATATGTGGCAGGGAGACCGCATTTTCCTTGAGCTGTTGGATAAAAACGCTTCGTTTTTTTCACTTAAGCTCGTATATAAAGGGGAAGCGCTGACCGAAGCGACGCTTGACGGCGTAAGGATGGTGATATAGCGCCGTTTACCGTATGTTCATTATATCGCAAGGACCGACGGGGAAGAATAGATATTACTTACCGGAGATGCTTTATAATATTATGGAAGAAAATGTTATGATAAGAAATGAAAAGGTCAGAAATCTCGTGCTCTGCTCGCTGTTTGCGGCGCTTATTGCGGTATGCTCGTGGATATCCATACCCACTACCGTGCCCTTTACCATGCAGACCTTCGCCGTGTTCGTGACAATCGGCATACTCGGCGGCAAGCTCGGAACGCTCGCGGTGCTTGTGTATATCGTTATGGGCGTTATCGGTCTCCCCGTGTTTTCGGGCTTTGCGGGCGGTTATGCCGCGCTTGTCGGTTCAACCGGGGGATATATCATCGGTTTTATCGGCATCGCCGCCGCGATGTGGCTTTTTTCGGGGCTTTTCGGCAATAAAATATGGGTTCAGGCGTCGGGCATGGTTGCGGGGCTTTTGATATGCTATGTCTTCGGTACGGCGTGGTTTATGGTGGTGTACGGTATGAATACCGGCGCGGTGGGGCTTGCCACGGTCCTTTCGTGGTGCGTCATTCCGTTTATAGTTCCGGATTTATTGAAAATCGCCCTCGCGCTGATAGTGATAAAAAGACTGAAGCCCGCGCTGCGCAAAGGTAAATAATAAAGCTGTTATGTAAAAAACCGTTCCGATGTTTACAGGAGCGGTTTTTTGTTTTACGGATTCAAAACGAACAAAACTGACCGGTGCGTTTTAACCGTTGAACCGCCGTGTACTGAACCGCGCGCACGGTGGCGCGGAAGGTCGGCCGCTCAATTAGCGGGTAGCCCTCTATTCGATTTGCCGATTATTGAAGCCGTTCAACAGCTGTAAAGACCATATCCGCAATAAACAAAAAGCTCTCCGGTATGCCCGCTGTTTCAGCCGATCGAAGAGCGTTTTTATATAAAATTCAGCAAAAAAACGCAACAAGGCATAAAATTTAAAAATATATATAGTTTACTGCTAAAAATGGAAAACATTGTTGAAATTTCGCGCTTAATGTGTTATCATTAAAGCAGTATTTCGGTTTATAAACATTATAAATTTATTTATTCGGTCATATGGCGTTAAAAACCGCCGGCAAACGCCGCCCGGCTGCGGCAAGCGCCGCCCGGCTTCGGCAAACGCCGCCCGGCTTCGGCAAACGCCGCCCGGCATCGGCACGCTCCGCCCGGCTTCGGCACGCTCCGCCCGGCTTCGGCAAACGCCGCCGCCATTGTTGACGATGAGCCTATATTGCATTTAAAAACATCAAAGGCGAACGCAAAAGGGAAGAGAATCGGCGACGGATTTGTCGTTTTCAAGAACAGTGCGGTTTCCGCGAACCCCTCTGCTGTCGCAGGTTTCGTAATGTATTCCAGTTTCAACAGACTTACAACATGGGTTGCTTATGATGGGAGACCGTTGAATTATGTCGAGAGTGATAAGAAATAATATCTCATTATAACAATTAGTGGACGTGCACATCTTAATTTCATCATTTAATAACAACCGAAAAGAAAGGGATTTGGGAAATGCTTAGTGGCTATTTTGAGAATTGTTATGGTATAAAGCAATTCAACATGTCGAACATCAGTTTTAATCCGTGTAATAAAGCAATTATTTATGCGCCTAATGGCGTAATGAAAACTTCCTTTGCAAAAGTATTTGAAGATATTTCGAAAGGAACTACAACAACCGATCGTATTTTTACAAATGCAGTTAGTCGTTATTCGATTACTCACTACATGTCACATTACAACTATTCATCAGAAGGAAACGCAACAATTCCACATTCAGAAAACATCTATGTGATTAACTCGTTTGCTGACAAGTTTGAATTTAGCAAAGATACTGTCGGTATACTTCTTGCCGATGAAGGGACGAGAAAGCTGCTCCATATTTAACGGATGAGGAAAAGGAAACAATTGAAGAAATTAATCTGATCACGCCTGAGAGTATACATTTAAATGCTTTTATGTATGAACCTTTGATTGATATTTCGTCATGGAATTTGAAGGAGCTATACCGTAAATCAACTTTGTTATAACGAATCTGCACTAACTTCTTAAATTGATGTCCGCATTTCGAATTACGACTAATGTTTATACCATACAAAAAACCATTACTTAAATAACACAAAGAAGAAACAACATGGAACAAAGAAAACAAATAGACACCGCAACCTTATCTTTACCCGATGAATTGACTCAATGGATTAATAACGCGCCTGTTTATGAAAGCAGCGGGCTATCCGGCGCAAGAACCGTTTTTATTGACCGTGACGGCGGCGCGTATTTGAAAATCGCGGACCGGGGAAAGCTGTCGCGATCTTCGCAAATGCAAACGTATTTTGCTAAGCATAAGCTGTCCTCTCCCGTCCTGCGGTATTTATCGTCCGACAGAGACTACATGATAACCGCGCCGGTAAAAGGGGATGACGGTACATCGGAAAAATTCCTTGCCCAACCCGAGCGATTGAGTGAGGTTTTCGGACAAGCCTTAAGACTTTTGCATGAAGTTGACGCATCCGACTGCCCCGTGAAGGATGCAATGCAATCGCTTACTCAAATGACTGATAACGTTCATTTTTTACAAGCTCATTTAGATGACATTGCCGAATACATCGGAGCAGCCCGCGCCGATACCGCATTAGACGAAATAAAAGCAAAAAGCGGGCTGTTGCGAAATGATGTGTTAATTCACGGGGATTACTGCCTCCCCAATATAATGCTCAACGACTGGAAATTTGAGGGCTTTGTCGATGTGGCGGACGGCGGATTAGGCGACAGGCATTATGATCTGGCATGGGGGTTATGGACGTTAAATTGGAATTTGAAATCTTCAAAATACGGCCGCCGTTTTATTGATGCTTACGGCAGGGATTGTATTGACCAAGACAGGCTGCGGATATGCGGTCTTTTGTCGGCGATAGAATAGTCACTAAAAGTGATAATCATATAAAACAAATTGTAAAGGATAACAGTCATCATGTGGTTATTCATTATTATGGGCGGCATTTTAATCCTTTTTGGAGTTTTTGAATTAATAATGCTTATATTTAACAAAAAATATTTCAATACGGAAACAATCGGAACCGTGATCCGCTTAAAAGAAGAAAAAGCTCAAAAATTACCGGTTTACAGATATAAAGTAAACGGAAAAGCTTATGAGACAAAGCTATATCCTGAGCTGTATGATAAGAGTAATTTTATAATTAATCAAAAAGACGCTTTGCTTTACCATGCGGAAAATCCCCGGCAAATTAAGCTCAAGAGGGAATCAAATAAAAATGCCTATATAATGTTCGGAGGGGTGATTATTTTAGGCATTGTTGCCATTATATTCGCTCTGAGCGGAATTATTAGAATATAAATGTTAGCAATAAATAATATATAAAGAAAAAATAACAGCATTTCATATTAAAGGGTTATATGAGGACAAGCATATGATTTTAGAGGGATTCTTTTCAGATAAGCATATTGATAATGGTTTTATTAAATTAGACACCTGCTTAAAAATAGGTCTCGCATATATTTCTGCGGAAAATTTTGTTCTTGGAAATGCCGATGTTTATTTATATATTAAAGAAATGCCGGATTTTGAAGATGTCTATAATTATTTTATGACATGTAAAACTAAATGCTTAAAACTAAACAAAAAGCAAGATATATGCTTATCTTTACTTTACAATCCATATTTTGATAAGTTCTATTATAAGTTAAAAGATGAAATGAACAATCTTTCAAATAGCAGATTGAAATTCTTGAAAAAGTATTTAATTGCCGATTTAGCCGATCCCATTATAAATAAATCGATAATTGATTATGACATGACACCGAATGAATATCTTGTAAAGCATGATATTTTTAACAGAAGCAATGAATTGCTTAAGCTTATATCTTCATAAAGGAATATTAGTGGTAAATTAATATAAACAACACAATCAGGATAGCAAATTATATCATATCATTTCCAATTTAATAACGGTCTAATTCGTTTTGCATTTCTAAAGGGAATTTTTACTTTACTTATTACTATTTCTTTGGAGCAAATATTTAAAGCTATATTATAATTACATCTTAAAAATAATTTCCATATAAAATAAAATATTTAAAAAAGATATTGACATATGCCGGAAACGTGTTATAATAACGTATGTAAGCGGCATATGTCGGAAACACGTTATGGCAGCTATTTCGAATAAATTAGCCGGCTGAGTGTTATAACAAGTGAGAAGGACATTTGTCAAAAACGGTTAGGGGGTGAAATATATGCCGAGACAAGACGGAACCGGACCTTTGGGCGCCGGATCCGCGACCGGAAGAGGATTGGGCCCGTGTACCGGCGTCAACGCTTTTGGGTATGGCACCGGTAACCGGTACGCCAACGGACGCGGTTACGGACGCGGTTTGAGAAGAGCCGTCACCTTAAATCCAAATCGAACCGTAACGCAGAAAGAGCTTCTCCGCGAGCAAAGAAGGGCGCTTATAAACCGATTGAATATCATCGATAAGCAACTGGAACAAATTTAAGAGCAAAGAATAACCGGAGGACGCTCCGGTTATTCTGTAAAAATCGAGGTGAAATTAATGCCGAGACCCATTAAATGGAGAAAAATCTGCCGACTTCCCGATTGCAATCGCTTCGGCCCGCTTGATTCCCCTGCGGACGAGGACGGAACGGTCAATATGACAATTGACGAATACGAGGCGATAAGGCTGATCGATTTGGAAAAATTTACTCAGGAAGAATGCGCAGATCAAATGAACATATCCCGCACAACCGTTCAGGGCATTTACGATACGGCGAGGAAAAAGCTCGCGGAAGCCTTGGTGAACGGAAAGGTACTGCTGATAGAAGGCGGCGAATACCGTCTTTGCGACGGCGGAGGTAACGGCTGCAACGGCCGTGGATGCCGCAGACGCAGACGCGGCGGAGGATATGCGGAAGCTTTGGAAAATGAAAATGATTTATAATAATCGGAACGGAGTATGATATGAAAATAGCAATACCGGTGGATGATAAAAATCCGGAATCAGGCGTATGCGTGTCCTTTGGACGCGCTCCGTATTATCTGTTTTATGATACAGACACAAAAGAATATCATTATCTTGATAACGGTGCCGCCTCCGGACAGGGAGGCGCGGGTATAAAAGCGGCTCAATCAATAGCCGACAACGGCGCCGAGGCGCTGCTTACCGTACGCTGCGGCGAAAATGCCGAGCAGGTGTTGTCCGGAGCGGGGGTTACGATATATAAAACAATACAGGCGACCGCGCGGGAAAATATCAAAGCGTTTACGGATAAAAAGCTCTTTTTATTAAACAATATACATCCCGGCTTTCACTCTCATGGCAGGTAACCGCTCAAAAATAGCCGTTTTGAGCGGTAAGGGCGGTACGGGTAAAACATTGATTTCCGTTAATCTTGCAGCGATAGCAGGGAAATCGGTTTATATAGATTGCGATGTCGAGGAGCCAAACGGACATCTGTTTTTCAAGCCGGAGAAGGTATATGAAGAAATCGTAACGGTAAAAATACCCTCTTTTGACGAAAGCCTTTGTAACGGTTGCCGCATATGCGTGGATTTTTGCAAATTCAACGCGCTTGCTTTTGTTAAAAACAAACCGTTTGTCTTTAAGGAGGTTTGCCATTCCTGCGGCGGTTGTGTGCTGCTTTGCCCTAAAAGGGCAATAAGCGAAGCAGAAAAAACAATAGGTAAAATTCAAAAGGGCATTTATCGTAACGGGGATGTGACCGTTTACGGGGGGATGTTGAATACGGGCGAAGCGTCCGGAATACCTGTTATTAAAAAGCTGCTTGATAAAAACGCGGCAGACGGAAAGCTTCCGGTTTTTATCGATTGTCCTCCGGGAAGCGCCTGTATCGTTATGGAGAGTATCAAGGACGCGGATTATTGTATCCTGGTTACCGAGCCGACAATATTCGGAGCCCATAATTTGGATATGGTTTATAATTTAGTAAAATTATTCAAAAAACCTCACGCGGTAATTATAAACAAATACTCGGACGATGAAAATCCCGCGGAAGCATTCTGCCGGGAAAACAACATCGCCGTATTGGGACGCATACCCTTCGATACGGAGCTTGGAACACTCAATTCCGACGCAAAAATTGCAGTAAACGAAAGCGAAAGGCTGAGAAAACTGTTCGCCATGCTGTATAAAAAGGTGACGGAGGAGTTATAACATGAAGCAGCTTGTAATATTAAGCGGTAAGGGCGGTACCGGAAAAACAACGATAACCGCCGCTTTTATCAGGCTTGCCGATGCGAAAGCCTATGCCGATTGCGATGTTGACGCTCCGAATCTGCACCTTATAACGGCAAGGAATACCGAACCGAGGCGTAAGGATTATTACGGCATGCCCAAAGCTCTGATAGATACGGATAAATGCGTAAAATGCGGAATGTGTCGATTATACTGCCGCTTTTCCGCAATATACGGTAAAGAAAAGCTTATGGTTGACACATTCGCCTGCGAAGGCTGCGGTGTTTGCGAAGCCGTCTGTCCCGCGGGAGCGATAAAACTGCAACAAACGGTATCGGGCGAGCTGATGCTTTATGCCGACGATAACAAAACCTTTTCGACGGCACGGTTGAAAACGGGCAGCGGCAACACGGGACTGCTGGTGAGCGAGGTTAAAAAGCAGTTGAAAGAAACGGCGGAGCCGGATACCGACGTGTCGTTTATCGACGTGTCGTTTATCGACGTGTCGTTTATCGACGTGTCGTTTATCGACGGTTCGCCGGGTATAGGCTGTCCGGTTATCGCTACTCTCAGCGGAGCTGATATGGCCTTAATTGTGGCGGAACCCACCGTTTCGGGAATAAGCGATATGGAACGTATAATTAAAACAGCGCGAAAATTTAATATAAAAACCCGCGTTTGCGTTAACAAATACGATATAAATATCGCAAATACCGAAAAAATAGAAAAATTCTGTATGCAAGAAGGCTTAACGTTTACCGGCAGAATACCTTTTGATAAGGAAGCCGTTAAAGCCGTAAACCGAGGATTGACCGTTATTGATACGGAATGCGCCGCCGGAAAAGCCGTTTTACACGTTTTCCGGAAAACAATGAGCATATTAACAAAAGAAAGCGACGGTACGGGCGAATGGTTTTGACAGTTTTATCCGAAAACACCACGGCCTCAAAGGAGCTTGACTGCGAACACGGTCTTTGCCTGCATATTGAAACGGGAAGCCGAAAAATATTGTTCGATACCGGCGCGAGCGGCTTGTTTGCCGAAAACGCGAAAAAGCTGGGTATAGATATAACGCAGGTGGATACGGCTGTGATTTCCCACGGGCATTATGACCACGGCGGCGGGCTTGAAACGTTTCTCCGCGTGAACGGTAAGGCTGCGGTTTACCTGCACCGGAAAGCGTTTGAAAAACATTATTCCGCAAGAACGGGCGGTGTCGCCGCGTATATCGGGCTAAACGAATCGCTGCAAAATAACGAACGGTTTATATTCTGCGGCGACAGATTTACGATTGACGAGGGAATCGAATTGTTTTCGGATGTGTACGGCGAAAGGCTTGTGCCATCCGGCAACGCCGGCTTGCTGACAAAAAAAGACGATGTATATATTCCGGACGACTTTTCTCACGAACAGAATTTGATTATAACCGAAGGGCATAAATCGCTGCTGCTGGCGGGATGCGCGCACAAGGGAATAGTTAATATAATCGATCGCTTTACTGACGAAAAAAAGCGGCCGCCCGATTATGTCGTCGGAGGATTTCACCTTAAGGCTCATTCGGCTCAAAAAAACGAAACACCGCATGTAATTGACTCAATAGCCGGAATTTTGTCGGAAAACAACACATTGTATTATACCTGCCACTGTACGGGGCTTGAAGCATATAACCGCATGAAAACCGTTATGGGCGAAAAGCTCGGTTATTTATCCGCAGGTGATAAATTGACCGTTACATTATAAAGCAGCATTTCCAAAATAAAATATAAAGGATGGTTATTATGATAAGAATCGCTGTCGCCGCGGAAGGCGGAAGAGTGACGGAGCATTTCGGTCACTGCGTTAATTTTATGATATATGATATTGAAAACGGAAAAATCATAAACGAGGAATCCGTACCGAATCCCGGTCATAAGCCCGGTTTTTTGCCGAATTTTCTTGCCGACCGCGGTGTAAAGGTTATCGTCAGCGGCGGTATTGGATCGGGCGCGGTGGATATATTTAACGAACGAAATGTGGAGGTTGTGGCGGGCGCTTCCGGAAACGCGAAAAACGCAGCCATAGATTATATCAACGGCAGGCTGAAAACAACGGGATATGTCTGTCACGAGCACCT
>JAQVQF010000087.1 GCA_028701715.1 Eubacteriales bacterium
AGCCTCTCTCACCGACTTTGCCGCAAAGCTTGAAAAAGCGGTAGTCATGACGGTTGAGAACGGCTATATGACAAAGGGACTCTGCGCGCTTTCCGACCTTGAAAACAAGGTGTCGTTGAATACCGACGCTTTTATAAGTAAAATAAAGGAAACGCTCGATACGCTTTAATTGCATTGATTTTACAAAGAAGCGTCCCCCCTTCCCCTCGGTGAACTTGATATGCTAATATCATCGAAACAACATTAAGCCCGTATTCTTTGACGATATACGGGCTTTTTTTTAATTGCCGCATACAATAATAAAGAGGGAATTTTAAGATTACATCAGCATAGAAAGGGATGGTCATAAAAATGGGCAACTGCAACAATGACGATCTTATATGCGGCAGCGATCTGTGTGACAGAGGCTGCGAAAACGGAGGCTTTACCATTTTCGGTACCGGCCTTTATTTTCCGCCTTTTCCGCCGCCGCCACCGCCGCCTCCACCGCCGCCGCCTCCACCTCCACCACCGACACCTCCGACGCCTCCGACACCACCGACACCTCCGCCGCCCGCGACGAGAAATTTTTCTTTTTATTCGGTACGCGGCGCGACGGTCATATCGGGAGGAACGCTGCCCTTAACCTTGTTTTCGGGTATACCGCTTCCCGTCACCGCCGACGGCATAACGCTGCCCGACGGGAATATGTTAATCTCATATTCGTTCCAATGCATGACCGAAAACAATGTGGCGTTTGTTGAAACAGTGCCTTACATAAACGGCGTGCCGATTTCTCCCGGTACGTTCAGAGCCGTCAGGACACCATCGGGACTGCATTCAGAAACGAGCGGCACCTTTATGGCGGTTTCCGACGGCGGTACGGCTTTGTCATTCAGGGCTGTCACCGACGAAGGAGTATGCATTAACGCCGTTTCGTTTGATTTATTGATAGTTCCGGCGTTTTAATGACATAAAACCTTGATTTTAACACCCCGTTGTGGTATTATTACAGGGGGTGTGCTACGCTATGCTTAATTACGGGAAAATGACTTCATACCCTATTTTTAAAGGGTTTTCGGCCAAAGATATCGAATGCTTCGTTGCGGCTTCATCCGTCCGGGTTTCCGCCTTCGGCAGAGGAGATATACTGCTCCGTGAGGGCGATGAGTGCAGAAAAATGGGAATTATAATCGAAGGAAGCTGTACCGGCGAAACTTTTTCCGAAAGCGGGAGAAGGGAAATCACCGCTTATCTTGGCGAAGGCAGCGTTTTCGGCGACGTGCTTGCCATGTCGGAAAGGGGTATAAGCCCGGTTACCGTAACCGCCTTGACGGAAGTTTCTGTGATGTATATACCCTTTGAAAAGCTGCTGTCAGGTCAATGCCTGAACAGCGCCGCTTTGCTTAAAAACTTGGCGGCGATAATATCGGACAAGTATTTCGGTCTGCTGTTTAGGGTTAATTGCCTTTCCAAGCCCACGCTGCGCGAAAAAATACTCTTTTATCTGCATGAAATGCGGCTCGAATACGGCGCGGCTACCTTTTCCATACCGTTTGACAGAAGCGCGCTGGCGGATTTTTTGTCGGCAGACCGCTCCGCGCTTTCACGCGAGCTTTCAAGGCTTAAAAAGGAAGGCGTAATAGATTATTATAAAAACACATTCATTCTCAGGGATAATAAAACAAAAAATAAATTATTGTAAAAGGTGTTGTTTAAATGAGATTTATTAAAAAACAAGCTTTATCAGCGTTAATGCCGATATTGGCGCTTACGCTCAGCTTCGCTTTAATTATTCCGCTATTCGTTTTTCCGTCCGCAGCCAAAGCCGACACCGCGTATTCGTATACGGTGGGAGGAATAAACGTGTATCCCAAAACGGGAACGGTCACGGTTTATACAGATGAATACGGAGCGACCTGCGGCGGCAAGGACAGCTATAACGCATTGGAAATTGTCGTGTCGGAAGGCAGGGTGGTATCCGTCGGCGGCGTTGACAACGCCATACCCGAAGGCGGCTTTGTCGCCATGGTACGCGGCAGCGGTCTGACGACGGAAATAGAGGCGCTCTCTTTAGGGGAAGGCGATACGGTTATATTTGATGAATTCAATATGGAAATTCTTTTTATAAACGAAAATTACTCCCCGTTTTATTCCGACACCATAAGCTTTGACAGATATAACTCTACGCGTACCGAAAACACGATTATTATATATAACAGCGGCGCAACCACCAAAACCAACATCTGGGGCACGGAGGTAGTGGTGGACGCCGAAGGCTTTGTGGCATCGATCGGCGGCAATGACAATACCATACCCAAAGGAGGCTTTGTCATATCGGCGGTCGGCAAGGACAGAATGGCGGAGCTGACAAACGCGGCGGTCCTCGGCCTTGCGGTTACTGTCGACAACGATGCCAAAACCGTCACTTTTGCTTTTTCGAAGGAAAGCATAGTCGGCGGAATGTCGGCGGAATACAATAATTTTGTTTCCGATACGGAAGCGGGCAAGGCCGTTTTCGCCAATTTGAATTATATCGAAATCGAAAAACTCCTCGCTCAAATGGAATCCTGTCTTAACAGCGCCGATGAGGCGATAAAAGCCGATGATATCGCCGCGGCGATGGTTAAAAAATACGAATTCGCCAAATTGCAAAGGCAATCGGAAAAGCTGACCGTCGAATACCCCGCGGTGGAGGCAAGAGCTATATGGCTGCGACCGACCGCCTCCGACACCCGTATAAAGGTTAACGAAACCGTAAAAGCAATCCATGAAGCCGGTTATAACGCCGTATGTATCGAGCTGTTATTCAATTCCGTCACGATTTTCTCGGTGGATACCGACGAATATCTGTTTTCACAGGATCCCTTGCTTAACGGCTTCGACGTGCTGGAAGCTTACATAGACGAATGCCACAAATACGGCATAGAGGTACACGGCTGGATGACCTGCTACCGTGTGAGTCACGGCTCTTCCACCAACCGCAATCTCGCGGTGTCCACCCTCAAGCCCGAATGGCTTTGCATGGCGAAATCCGGTACCGTCGAGGTCGGGGATACCAAGGGATATTTTTTAAATCCCGCTTTGCCGGAAGTGAGCGAATTTCTGTTGAAGTTTTACAGATATATTTTAAATACCTATTCTCTTGACGGCTTTCAGCTGGATTATATCCGTTATCCCTATGCCGCGGGCGAGGATTTCGGCTACGACGATTACACAAGGTCGCTTTTTGAGGACGAATACGGCACCGATCCGATAAATCTGACGTCCTCAAGCTCTCTCTGGAATGACTGGTGCAGATTCAGAGCGGCGTTTGTAACCGATTTTGTGGGCGAGGTTTCACAGCTTGTAAAGGAAATACGCCCGGATATTTATCTTTCCGCCGATGTCGCGCCGGATTACCGCGACGTTTATGCGAAATATATGCAGGAAGCGGAAATATGGCTCACCGAAAAGCTTATCGACATGGCGTTTCCGATGGCATACGGCACAAACGTAGTGCCGCTGTATTCCTCCTTCACCGTTGCGGCGGCGGGCGATTACGCTTATGCTTATATAGGGCTCGGCGATTACGGAACCGATATACTCAAGCGCGAAATTGTCGAAACAAGGCAGGCGGGCGGTGACGGCTTTGCGTTTTTTTCCTGGTCGCAATATGTGAGCGGGAATTATGTTAATGAAATCGCATCCTCCATACTGTCGTGGTCTTCGCTTTCACCCTCGTATAACGCCTCCGAAGCGCTTCACGCGCAGGCGGAATATATGCTTGAACGCATATCAAGCATTATATATATAAATTCATCGGCTTTGTCGTCGGAAGCGGAGAATATAGTGACTGACGCGGCGTATGGCATTATGTCAACCCTTAAGAAAAAAACAGCCGAAAGCTGCAAGGATGATATCCAATCGGCGTATGACGGGCTTAAGCTGCTTGACCTTGACGAAAATGTTAAAACGGCGCTGCTTGCGGACATGGCGAAAGCCCTTAAAATAGCCTCTCTCTCTAAGGACGAAGCTAAAAGCGTCTATTATGAAACTCATCCGCTGCCCGACAAATATCAGGACGAAGCACCCGGCGATGAAAGCGGAGAAGCTTCTCGGGAAGAATCGGAATCCGCATTTTCGGAAGAAAGCGATAACGAAAGCGCGACCTTAAGCGAAAAATCGGAAAACGCCGAAAATAATGACGGCATGAACAGAAAAACGATTCTTATTACTGCTTTCAGCGTGTTAGGCGCAACGCTTGCCGCATTGGCGATATATATTATAATAAAACGGAGGAATTCCAAATGATTATAAGAGCATTAAGAAAAGACGAGGCATATAAAGCAAAGATGCTGATGGGCTGTGCTTTCAATTATTCCGTGGACGGAGCAGCCGAAAAGGAAAGCGATCTCGGCGAGGAAAGCATAGGCGCGTTTTGCGACGACGGCGAAACGCTCATGGCGCAGGTGGTCGTAAAGCCCTACAAATCGGTTTTCTGCGGCAGCGTCGTAGGCTGCGTCGGCATAGCCGGGGTTTCCACCTATCCGGAATACCGCAGGAACGGCTGCGTAAAAGCGATTTTCAACGAAATTTTCCGTATCGCTCCCGAAAGGGGATGGACGGTATCCTTCCTGTATCCGTTCTCGTACAGATATTACAGAAAATACGGCTATGAGCTGGTTTTGAAGCACAAAACGCTCACTATACCCTTTGATATGCTCACTCATATAGACCGCAATTCCGACGCGGTGCTGTATAACGGACAGCCCGAGGTGCTCGAGGGTTTGCTTAAGGTTTACAACGAATACGCCCTGACGCGCAACGTCTGCTACTGCCGCAGCGGTGGCGGCGAATACAGCGACAACCCGGTCAAATCCATGAAATATACATATCTCTGGTATGACGGCGGCAAGCCGAAGTCGTATGCCAAGGTCAAGCCCGGGCAGGACGGAGCGCTGGAGGTTACCGAGCTTGTATACACCGATCCCGCATCCCTCAAGGGCATACTCGGCTTTTTGCGTCTTTACGACGGGCAGTTCAAAAAGCTTTACATCCCTTTCCTCGAATACGATTCCCCCGTGGAATATCTCATCGACAGCGACAGAAGCGTCGGTGTCGGCTGCTTCGACGGTGCTCAGGGGCGCGTTGTCGATATTAAAAAGATACTTGAGATAAACAAATATCCCGAAAACAAAGGAAGTTTGAAAATCAAGATACACGGCGATTTTTACGGCAAAAATGACGGCGTTTACGGTGTCGTTTATGAAAACGGGAAAAGCGCGGTATACTTTGAGAAAGACGGCGAATACGATGTCGCATTTACAATACAGTCATTCAGCCGGCTTGTCTTCGGCGACGTCGCGGAATACGCCATACCCTACCTTCCCGGTACGGAAATAAAGGACATGCTCAAGGTAAAAGAGCTTGCGTCCTGCTTCCCAAGAAGACCGATTAATCTCTTTGAGAGGTTTTAATTTTAACAGCCTTCCCCCGGGGGGAAGGTGGCAGCCAAAGGTTGACGGATGAGGGGTCTTTTTCTTATTTGGAAGGAATTAGCGAATAAAAACTTCTTTTTTTCTTCGTTATAAGAATTTATTTATTGTTATAAAATATGTTACTCAATATATAATCAAAACATATAATATAATAGCATCCGATTAAAATACCGATGTAAAGGTGTGAGATAAATTAATAATTGCCATAATAATAATAACAGTTGTAGTTTTTTGTTTATTATAATTGCATTGCTGGTGGCGGTTATCCTGTTTGTTGTAATTATAACCAGTTCAAGCGATATTGAAGGAATTCAAGCGGAGCTTATTGAAGCAGGCGGTGAAGTTATACCAGATGGAACCAATGTTATTTTTAATAATGTTATCGCTGATCTGAGCGATGATATAAGTTATGATCCGGCAACAGGAGAATTTACGGTTACTTCACCGGGGGTTTATATAGTTAACTGGTGGGTGGCACCCGACGGGGCCGGAGCTGCAATTAATATAAGCTTTACTGTTGCGGTTGATGGCGTACCTTACTCTACCGCGTCGTCACCTATAGTTTCCGTACAGATGGGTGCCAGTGCGATAATTGATATAACAACTGTACCGGCGGTAATAACACTTGTAAATACCACCGGCGATGATGTATTCATTCCGGATATACCTGTACAAGCGGGTATAGTCATTTACAAATAAGCATAATTATATACGGGTTTCGGATGATTTCCGGAATCCGTATTATTTATAAACGCCTATTATGTATTTGTATCAGTAAATATATTTTCAATAGGAATTAGCGAATAAGATCTTCTTTTCTTTTTTCCTCGTTATAAGAATTAAAGAATTAAGAAGTATTTTTTTCTTTATTTCTTTTCTTTATGAATTCTTTATATTCTTTTATCTTCTTAACCTTCCTCTTAATTCTTAAGTTCTTTAATACATATTATATAAAAAAATCATACTTTTATCTTTATTATAACTCTGTAAACGGCATTTAGCAATTCGTTTATTGTCCGGTGTTTTTTATGTAATTTACACAAAACATACAACCAAAATTACACCGCAACCAATAGTTGCCCCCTTTATTGTATTATAATTTATAATTGCAAACATAAATACCTTGCTTTCGCGCTTGCTGCGTTATAAAATGATATTAATAAAAGAAGCTTTGTCAAAGATGAATAAGGAGGTATTGTAAAACATGAGTATGAAAGCGAACGAGATAATCAATAAGGTGCTTGAGGATTATAAAAACGGCGCGGTTTCGCTTGAGGAAGCCGAAAGCCGTATCGAGGTTATCATAGCTGATAAGGAGATAGAGAAGGGTATCGACTGGAAGGACGACGGCTCTATCAGGATAGCCGTGTTCAGAGGAAGAAGGCTTATCCGACACAGCATGAGGGACGACAGCCGGTGCGAAATAACCTTCAGCGGCGATCCCGTGGACGTTTACTGCGACCACAGTCTCACGGTAAAGGGCAATGTCGCGGGTTCTGTCAGGAGTGGTCACTCCTTCAGCTGCTCGGGCTCGGTCGGCGGCGATGTCGCGGCGGGGCATTCGGTAAAATGCGGCGACGTTAAGCAGAATGTTAGAGCGGGTCACGGAGTCAGCTGCGGCAATATCAGCGGGGACATTAACTGCGGACACGGCATCCACTGTACGGGTAGGCGTTGATTGCCGAGCGTATCTTTGCTAAAACAAAGTAAAAAGCCCCTGAAAAAAGGGTATTTTACTTCAAATGATATTTAACGGTATTTGACCGCAGCTTTTTAACGTTTAAAATTTGACATTATATGCAGCGTTCAATACGAGTAAATAAAACAGAAGAATGAAGAGTTATGAATACAAAAAGAAAAAGCCGCTATCGCGGCATTTTCTTTTTGTGGTGTGGAACCAAAAAAGATGACGTTCCTATTTAAACAATTTCTCATAATCTTTATGTGATTTTAAAGGAGAATACGCAGGTAAATCAAAGAGCGCTCTAAAATCCTCAAACGTCGAGGTTGTTCCTGTGATGTACCAATCTTGCGTGTTATATTTTATATGATCGAAAAGCGGAGCGGTAAATGCATACTCGCCTTTGATATTGTCGTATGCTATCGCGTGTTCGCGGGCTTTTTGTATTGCAAGCATCGCCTTATCTAAGTCGCCTGAGCACACCGCACTTCGTGCTTCAGCCAGATCAATCATATAAAGCTCATGGTGAAATGTCAGATAATTCCCGTCGGGGATCAACGCGTTTATGACTTTTTCAGCGGCAATCCGCGCTTCTGCGGACATTTCACCTATAATGCTTTGTATGAGGTTTTCGGCTTTTGTCAAAAGTCTTTGCTGCTGTTTTTTAATACGCTCGTCTCCTGTCATGCAATCTATGAGCAGATCTTTCTTTTCATCAGCGCTGACCTTTGTGTCCGGATATAGTTCGGCATACTTTTTCGCTTCGGCGTGATCACCTTTTCCGTTCAGGCACTGGACAATACCTATGATCGCATTGCTTTTGATCTCGTCGTTTTCACAGTTTTCAATTACTCTCTTAAATAATGCGATAACTTTATCTCTTTCCGTATTAAATGCCGTATCGTCCGAAATCGAAAAAGCATTACACCAGATAGCCCACGCATATTGATTCAGCCATTTCATATCTCCGGGATAGGCTTTGACGGCTTCCTCGCAAACGATAAGACGCATAACGGTATCACCAGTTTTGAAAGTATCCATGTAGCGCTGTTTCAATTTCGCGCGTTTGATATCTTCGATTGACTCGTTGAAGTTAAACAATTCGTCAGTCGTCACCTTGAACAGCCGCGCAAGCGGGACAATCAATGATAAATCAGGGCTTGTAACGCCGGTTTCCCATTTTGATACGGTCTGATAAGTCACACAAAGAAAATCTGCGAGCTTCTCCTGCGTCATATCGTCTTTACGCCGCAGTTCTTTTATTTTTTCTCCGATATAATTCATAGCGGTTCTCCTTATTGATTTAGTAAGCGGATTCTGCTTCTGAGTATAGTATAGCAAATCAAAATGGGAAAAACAACAACGCAGATTTTGAGAAATATTCACGTGATACGCGAGTTGTAGAAAATGTATAAAATACCTGATCCAAAGAAAAGGGCGTTATTTCTGAGATATATATACGAAAATTTATCCAAAAAACGAGAACCATTCGTGTATTTTATCAATTGTTTTACGGAGTAAAACTTCCTTTTCTTTTTTCTATTATCTTTTCACTGGAAAAATCATGAGAAAGAAACAAAGAGAAGAGGGAATAAGTAAGAATGAAGAATGAAGAGTACAAAAAGAAAAAGCCGCTATCGCGGCATTTTCTTTTTGGTTGCGGGGGAAGGACTTGAACCAACGACCTCCGGGTTATGAGCCCGACGAGCTACCAACTGCTCTACCCCGCGATATTGAATTGTAAAAATTGTTTCGTTATTTCTGTATTTCGGCGGTCTGACAAATGGTGCCGGACACCGGGCTCGAACCG
>JAQVQF010000088.1 GCA_028701715.1 Eubacteriales bacterium
TCTGTATTTGCGCGGTTTTCACGCTTCTTTCCTTTAATAAAAAACACCGCGGCGCTGTGCTTTCCGTATCGTTGACAGCAGTCGTTTTATCCGTCGTCCTGTGCGTGTATGCCGGAATATACGGCAATGCCGATAAATGCCGCATACTCTACCGCGACACAAAGGACGGTTTTTCCGTATATATCGCAAACGAGCGTGATAGCCTTTTCATTGATTACGGCGGTACGGCGCTTAGCGAGGATTTTATCTTTCTTGCGGGCAATACAGCCTGCGAAACGCTGATGATTATCCGTTACGATAAATTAACATATAAAAAGGTCGAATATTTCCTTGCGTGCATGTCTACCGATAACGTTTACCTGAAAAAGCCGTTCGACGACGAGGAAATTATAGAATATAACAAGATTTCGGTCTTGGCAAAAGCCTACGGCTGTGATATAATTGAGTTTGGAACCTTCTGTCAAAGGATCGGTGATGTCGTTGTCACGGTTGATAATCTGTCTGTCTGCGCCGAGGTATACGGCAGAAAAGCGTATATCTCCTTGAGCGACGATACCGACAGCTTCGGCATAAATAAAACCTATGATTGTATTTTCCTCCCTTCCTGCGTCTATGAGGGCAGTTTTATTGGCGTCGCCCGGACAAGATATCTCCTTTACGGCAATAAAACCGTAATGGGTTATGCCGCAAAAGCCACCGGACGGATAGAATATAAGTATTATGACGCGGTCGCGGTAAATATAACAAAAAACGGGTACATTGAGGTGGAATGATGGCGTTGAACGATCTGCTTGACAAAATAAAAACCAAGGATTTGACCGGCGTTTATCTTTTCTGCGGCGACGAGGAGTATACAAAGGATTTTTATATCCGAAAAATCCGTTCTCATTGCATCGCTTCTTTTCCTCCGGACAGCTGCCGCACCGTATTTGACCGCGGCAGCCTTACTCCCGACGCGCTTTCCGATACCGTTTTTACGCCGCCCTTCATGGGCGAACGCAAAATTATAGAAATAAACGCTTTTCAGCTGACGCAGCCTGCGCCGCTTCTCACCCGTTATGTTAATATTCTCGGCAATATACCGAAGGGAATTTCCGTATTGTTTGTTTACAGGTCGGGCGAATTCGACACAGATCTGCTGGAAGGCAAAAATGACGGTAAAAATGAATTTGTAAATTTCATTGTAAACGAATGTATTCACGTGCATTTCACGCACGAAAAGGGCAATAAGCTTGTTTTATGGATCCAAAAGCATTTTAAATCGGAAAATGCTGAAATTTCCGATGAAGCGGCGCGGTTTCTTATAGAATATTGCGGGAACGATATGTATATTCTCGCAGGGGAAATAGACAAGCTGTGTTCGGTTTATACAAGCAAGCCCATATCCGCAGCCGACATCGAAGCCGTATGCTGCGCTAACGCCGAATATCGCTTGTATGACATTGTAAACAGCCTTGCCGACGGAAACGCCACTAAAATAAAAAAAATCTACGAGGCCTTGATATTCGCAAAGGTCAAGCCCGAGCTGATATTGGGTACGATTTCGGGTTATTTTACCGATTTGCATAATTTCAGAACGGCGTTTGCCGAAAATAAAACAGAACGGGAGCTGAAAAGCAAGCTCGGATACAGCGATTTTCAAGCCGGAAGGCTTGCTTCCGCGGCGCGCGCGTTGAGCGGACAATTTATCGCCAACGGTATAAGGGAATGCCGGGACACCGATATATCGGTTAAAAGGCGCGCTTCCGATTCATATACCGCAATCGAGCTTATGCTGTACCGGATAATGGCTTATGGAAAGAGCAAAAATTAAGCTTATATACCCGCTGGTGGTGGAGGGCAAGTACGACAAAATCAAGCTTGCCTGCATTGTGTCATCCCCGATAATCACCCTTGACGGCTTTTCGGCATTCAATAACGCTGAAAAGAAAAGCGAGCTTATCGCTTTCGGCAAACGCGGAGGGCTTATAATCCTCACCGACAGCGACAAGGCGGGAACCTTTATACGCGGAAAACTGAAGGGACTGCTGCCCGGCTGCGAGCTGATAAACATATACGCACCCGCGGTCGCAGGCAAGGACCCCAGACGCAATCATACGAATAAAGAGGGAATATTAGGCGTGGAGAGCCTTGACTGCGATATTTTATACGAATTGCTAAAGCCTCTCCGAGATCAAATTCACTTTGAACGCTATTTGACAAGACAAAGAGCCTATGCCGATGGCATATGCGGCTGCCGCGACAGTGTAGCGGCAAGAAAAGCGCTTTGCCGCGCGCTGTCCCTTCCGGAAAGCATTTCCGCTCAGTCGCTTATCGAATACATCAACAGCTTCGTCAGCGAAGACGAATACTCAATATTAATAAGGACTATATCCAAAACATGAAAACAGTCTCCTTTTATTCGCTCGGCTGTCGGGTGAATCAATATGAAATACAGGCAATACGCGAGATTTTTACAAATAACGGTTATACGGCCGTTCCTTTCGGCAAAAGGTCGGATATCTGTGTCATAAACACCTGCGCCGTAACCGGGGAAAGCGAGCGTAAATCCAGAAATATAATAAAACGCGCCGCCAAATGCAGCCGCAGGATCGCCGTAACCGGCTGCTATGCGCAGCTGTGCCGCAAAAAAGGCAATTACCCCGAAAACGTATTTTTTTGCGGAGGAAGCGATTATAAGGGTAAAATTTTCGAAATCTGCGAGGGTGCTGCGACAGATCCGGGCGTTAGAGGCGAATATGAAAAGCTGAGTATCGGCAACACCGCCGATCTCCCCTTTGAACGCTACCGCGCTTATGTTAAAATTCAGGACGGCTGCGACGGAAGCTGCTCTTACTGTATTATACCCAAACTGCGCGGACCTTCGCGCTCAAGGGATGAGATCGATATTATTTCGGAAATACAAAGGCTTGCCGCCGTCGGCGTTTCCGAAATTATATTTACGGGTATCGAGGTTTCGGATTACGGTGCCTCCGCTTTATGCTGTTTAATCAGAAAAGCCGCTGATATCGGAGGTATCCGCCGTATCAGGCTCGGTTCGATAAATCCCAACACCGTTACGGATGAATTTATCGATACAATAGCGAAGTGTGATAAATTTTGCAAGCACCTTCATTTATCCGTACAGTCGGGCTGCGGACGCATTTTAAATATGATGAGACGCCCGTATTCGGCGGAAAAGCTGCAAAAAGCAATCGATAAGCTGTATGAACGCATACCCGGCATACTGCTGACCGCCGATATTATTTCCTCCTTTCCTACCGAAACGGAAGAGGAATTTGAAGAAACAATCGATTTTCTTAAACGCAATATATTTATGCACGTTCATGCTTTCGCCTATTCTCCGCGCCCTTATACCGACGCCGCCGCTTTCGGCGGGCAGATAGCGGAGGATATAAAGAAGAAGCGCAACGCAGCGGTTATCGCCGTTTCGGAAAAAAGCAAGGAAGCTGTCGCCGCGGGGCTCTTGGACTGCCGGGTTGAGCTTCTTGTTGAAAAAAACATCAAGGGTACGGCTTTCGGTCATACCGCGGAATTTATGGAAGCCAAAATACCGTCTTGCGCAAAAACCGCCGGCGATTATATCGAATGCAGGGTTACGGGCTTTGATAAAGCCGACAAAACACTTATATGCGACAATAATAAGAATGGAGAAACCGAATGAACGACAAGGAACGTGAAATGTTCGTATTTTCCGAAGGGAGAGATCCTTCCGAAGCCGAAGAAGCGCTGTACGAAGCTTTTCTTCCCAAAGGCGTCATAGGCCGCCGCGGAGTGGCGTACAACGCCTTGAAAACGCCGAACAGGAAAATTTTCGGTATATTTACCTCATATATCGGATACTACAGATTGGCTTCGGGTGTTTTTACCGCCGACGATTTCCACCTGTATTTTCTGCACGTCACCAAACGCTCGTATTTCCGTCCGACAGACGAAATCTGGACATTTGACGGAACGATAGACCGCCCGGAAATTATCAAGAAATATTTCAACAGATATGCGCCGTCGCTTTATTCGGTTTTTGTCGGCTGCCGTTCTTTCGCCGTGGATATCGCTTTGGCGGGCTGTGATACGGAAGGATTGGCGGAACGCGGCTATTTTATCCTCCCTGCCGGGAGTAAAAGCATTTCGAAGCTAAACGGCGCAGTACGCGGCTTGCGCAGGTGCGGAATCATAACATCCGACGATAAAATTCGTATTGTTTCGGGCGAGGCCGACATAGCAATCCTGCCTAAGGCCGTTATACCGCCGCCGCCCGCGCCTTCGCTTCTTGCGATAGACGAATCGAATGATTTCGACGCGGGGCTTCTTGACGCCTTTGCGGAAAGTGTCGACGCGGCATCGCCCTATGCTTTTCCCTTCGGCTTTGATCCGCCCGATAAAAAACCCGATAATTATACCGTTTACCGTTTGGGATACGCCGCTCAGCTATCGCGTCGCCGCACGGTGACGCCTGACAGGTTGAAGGGCAGAATAACCGATGCCGCCGGCTTGTATGTTTCATTTTATCCTTTGACCAATGACGAGCAAGGCATTTCCGGCGTATCGGCGGATAAAATCCTATATGCCATATCCTTATGTTTGCCGGGCCGAAGCTGTGTGGCGGTAAAATATTACGGCGGTAATATAAGAAACGATATGTTCCCGGGTTATACGATAACAAATTTTAAACAAGCGGATAACCTGTTCGGCGGAGCGATAATTCTTTCGGAAAAGCCCTTAAATGCGATTCAAATAGGCAGACTTGAAAAAAAAGAAAAAATCCCAGCGGAAGAAGCTCCGCAGTAAAACGATACAAAAAAACCGGGGTGTTTTCCCGGTTTTAAATTTTAGGTTTTCTGTCAGTTTACCGCGTTTTTAATTTTATCCCATTGTATTTCCATATCCGAAACCAGCTTGAACTGTGTCCTGCACCTTACAAGATTATGCCGCGGATGCTTTATTCTGAAATAGGTATCACCCTCGAGGTAATCGGTCAGGAACCTTACGCCGCATTCGAGCGTCATTATTTTCGCTCCCTCGGGAAGAGTTTCTATTTCTTCCTTTGTCAAAGCGCCGCCGCACGCCGAAAGGAAGCCTTCCGCGTAGGTTTTGTAAAGGCTGAAAACAAAATTGACCTTTGAAAGGTCCTCCTCGTCCTCCTTCGCGCTGGTTGCGCCGAAACGTATCGAATCCCCGAAATCATAGCAGGTAAGCCCCGGCATCACTGTGTCGAGATCGATAACGCACAGCGCTTTTCTTGTTTTCGCGTCGAACAGCACGTTGTTGAGCTTGGTGTCGTTATGCGTCACACGCAGCGGAAGAGCTTTGTTATCAAGCATATTCTGCAATACGGCTGCGTCTTTTTCGCGCTTTAAGGCAAATTCGATTTCTTCCTTAACATCCTTCGCCCTACCGAATGCGTCTTTTTCCACAGCCGCAACAAATTTCTTGTATCTGTCGGGGGTATTGTGAAAATTTTCGATGGTTTCATGCAGCGTTTTTGCGTCGAAATCGGAAAGCATGTTTTGAAAATTACCGAAGCCCACGGCGCTTTCATAAAAATCGCTTTCAAATTCCACCGATTCGAGACAAAGGCTGTCGGTTATAAAATCATAAACCCGCCAGTATTCGCCGTTATCATCGACATGACAGCTTCCGCCGTCTTTTGTGTTCACTATCGTAAGCGCCCCACGAGGATCGGCGGCTTTCTTTGAAACGTGACCGCATACCGAGGCGATATTCTCCATCAAAAGATCCGGGCGTTTGAAAATATGCTTGTTAATTTTCTGCAGAATATACTCCCTGCCGCCGTCGCAGATTACTCTGTAGGTTTCGTTGATATGACCGTTGCCGTATCTTTCGCAAAATACGGCTTTCCCGTCGATACTGAAGCTTTCTATTGCTTTTTGCATTTCCATTGTGGTTTTTACCTCGTAAGTATTTCATATATTTTATCGTAAAGACTGTTATAATCGCTATACGCGCACGACATCATTTCGTCTTTGGCAGGCAGAATTCCGCCCTCCGGTGAGAAATATTTCGTAATGTCTTTTTCTTTTATAACCATCGAATACAATTGATCCATTTCGCCGTCCGCTGCCTTGACGGAAGCGGCGGAAAGCATTTCGAAAAGCTCCGCGGCATATCGCATAGCTTTGTATCTTACGGTCAGAAGCGGTCTGCCGTCATTGGACGGATAAACGAAATTTACGTCACCCGCAGGAAGATTTCCGCACTTAATATGCTCCCTCGGTTTATCAGGAAATACCGTATAGTTCCATCTTAAAAAGCCGTCAAGCTTTAAAAATGAAGTAAAAAGCGCTATAAACAGCGTCTCGTCGAGCTCGCTTCGTATAAACGTGTTGGGATATACGGGCCCGCAGCAAACATACCAGAGCATACGCTTACCATCGCCGCCGATATGCTTCTTTATATCGTCATACCGTCCGCATAATGTTGACATAAAAGGCACGAAGTCGGAAATGACATCCACAAAATTATTTATAAAATCGATATGATATACCGCCGCCTTATATTTGAAAAGAGGCGCATTTTTTATCAGTCGGTTCAGACTTTGCCTGTAGGCTTCCGTATCCGCCGGTTCGTCGGCTGCCACCCTTACTTTTTCGATAAGCTTCGTTCTGATAAAATATCGGTGAATCGCCCTGATATATCCGTCGATTTCCGTACCCTCTCTCATAAAACGGAAGGAATCGGTGCTTTCGTCGTAATATCTCACTCTGATATTGTCGGGATAATCGGCGGCAGGTTTTTCAAAGCCGAATTCAACCTTGCCTTTCCAGATATTCACCAGTCCGTAAACGGAAATTTCTTTATCAATACCGTATTTGTTACATATATCTATGTATTTTCGCATCGTGGAAAAGTCGTATGAAAACCTTCCGTTTTTCTTTTTTGTTACCCTTATCATCGAGTATTCATAAAGATTTTCTTTGATGCCCGATTCGAAGCAGGACTGTCCGCTCCAGGGAATTTCGGACACGACAACCGTTACCGCCTTCTGTCCGAGATACACCAGCGTTTCTGCATATTTCTCAAGGATTTCAAAGTGCCTTTTACCATACAGCCCGACCTCGTGACTTCTTGCGATATTCGAGCAATGCTGCCATAAATCAAGATAAAATTTGAAATTCGCGGCGTCCGGCAGGGTATAGCCGACAACCGACACATTGAGCGGACGGCTTTCAAAGAGTACCTCATCGGAAAACATAACGCTTCGATACAGCTTTACGGTGATAACGCCGTCCGCCGCTTTAGCGGGTATATCGAGATCGACCCAGACAGCTTTGATTTTACCCGCGTCAAGCTCGCAGAAGCTGTTCTCAAGTAAAATATCCGCTTTGGCAATACCGTCGTCATCTTTCATAAAGCCTTCCGGATAAATGTGCGGTATATAACCGCAATCAATCTCGAGCCGGTATGACGGATTGGCACAGTTCTGTCTGTAATACAGCGAACGATCGGTTCGGATAACGCAGTTTTCGTCCGATATGAATACGATTTGGAATGCCGCTTTTCTGTTGCGTACGGTTTTTATACCTGAAATTTCACGTATGACGTTAATATCATCGTTTTCCTTTAGCTTTAAAAGACTGTCGGTAATTTTAAAATTCAACATAACTTCATATCCTCGTTTCCGTAGTCATCCACGCTTCGGCGACTTTGATCCCGTCGGCTGCGGCCGACATTATCCCACCCGCGTAACCTGCGCCCTCGCCCGCCGGATAAAGCCCTTGTATTCCGGCGCAAAGGGTGCTTTTATCCCTCAGTATCCTGACCGGGCAGGTGCTGCGGCTTTCGACACCTGTCAGCACGGCGTCGGGAGACGCAAAACCCGTTATCTGTCTGTCAAGCAGAGGGATTCCCTCAGTTAATGTTTCATATACAAAATACGGAAGTAATGTCCTTAAATCCGTACCCGTAACCCCTCTCGGATATGACGGGCAAACCTTACCGAAAATTGTTGTCACTCTCCCGTCAAGAAAATCACCCACCGTCTGCGCGGGAGCTTTATAGCTACCGCCGCCGTAAATGAACGCTTTTCTTTCCAGCTCACGCTGAAAATACATACCCGCAAGCGGTCCCTCACCCTGTATATCTCCGGGTTGTACGCTGACAAGCAGCGCGTTGTTGGCGTTTTCGCCGTCCCGAGCATGGACGCTCATACCGTTGGTAACCAGCCCATTTTTCTCGCTTGCAGCTGCGACAACGCTCCCTCCCGGACACATACAGAAGGAATAAAGAATTCGTCCGTTTTTTGTGTGTGCGGATATTTTATATTCCGCCGCCGGGAGACCGAGAGAAGACGCGTCCGCATGATATCTCGCAAGGTTTATATCCTTTTGAAGGTGCTCTATCCTCACGCCCACAGAAAAGGGCTTTCTTTCCATCATAACGCCATTCTTATAAAGTGTCTCAAATGTGTCACGCGCGGAATGCCCTATGGCGAGGAAAATTGTATCGGCATCTGTTTTATACATCCCGGAAGAAGCTTCAAATAATGCGGCGTATATATTATTACCGTCGGTTTCGTAACCGATAAATCTGCAGCCGAAGCGGAACTCACCACCGAGCGATATTATATCGTTTCTTATATTTTTAATAACACATCTTAATTTATCTGTGCCGATATGAGGGTGGGCTTCATACAGTATTTCCTCCGGCGCACCGTAACGCACAAAGGTTTCGAGCACGAAACGGCATCTTAAATTTTCGTCCTTTATCAAAGTTGTGAGCTTGCCGTCGGAAAACGCGCCCGCTCCGCCTTCGCCGAAC
>JAQVQF010000089.1 GCA_028701715.1 Eubacteriales bacterium
AGCTTGGTACCGTCGGCGACGGCGGTGAAATATTTGTCGTAAATGACATAGCCCGGCTTGGAACCCGCCGGCTTGCGGACATACTTGACACGGGTATAGTCGACCTGCACGTTCGCGCCGCCGCGCGCCGAGGAATGGTAAGCCGCTATACAGGCGGCTTCCGTGTAATCAGCGTCCCCCGGCTCACGCCCTTCCGTATACAGTATCACATGGCTGCCCGGAAAATGCTTAACATGAAACCATATATCGTTTTTTTCGGCGGATTTGGTGAGCGTGTCGTTCATGATATTGTTTCTGCCCACCCTCACGGTAAAGCCGCCTGAGGTTTTATATTCAAAAGGTCTGCAGGGCTTTCGCTGGAGCTTTTTATCCTTTTTGCGTATATAGCCGACATTTGCCAGCTCGTCGCGGACAAGCTCCGCCTCCTCGGCGTTTTCGCAGCGGTTAACACAGTCGAGCACCGATTCGAGGTATTGCTTTTCCTCCCCGCTTTCCTTCAGCTGCTCGCATATCGCCTTTTCGGCATTGACATATTTGCGGTATTTTTTGAAAAAACGCTCGGCGTTTTTAGACGGCGAAAGCCGGGTGTCCAGCCCGATTTCCACATCATTCCCGCTGTACCAGTCGGAACACACGCATTTTTCGTCACCCTGCTTTATCCTGTATAGATTGGCGGTTAAAAGCTCTCCGTAAAGCCTGCTTTTATCCTTGTTTTTGCATTCCTCAAGCTCCTCCCTCTGGAGGGCTTCTTTTTTTTCGATACGCTTTATCCTCGCGGATATTAGCTTCTGTAAATCTGCTGTTCTTTCCTTCAACAAGCTTTTCCCGGATTTATCCCGGAAAAATGCGGATGTAAGCGCACAGAGCGTGTCAAAACGCTTCTTTTTATAATTCCCATAACGGTGAATGTCCGCAAAGGAAAATTCGGCGGCGTTTTCTTCGTTATAAACCGCCGTGGGAACAAAAGCGCCCTTTTCGATAATCGAATACAGCTCCTTAACGGCGTTATAAAGCTTTTCCGCTCCGACTTTTTCAACCGTATCATCGCCGTCGCCGGACGCCGAATATACCGTTTCCCACGCGGTGAGCGGTGAAAAGCAGAAGAAATTGTCTATAAGAAAGCGGTCGGCGCGTTTTTCGGGTGACATTTCACAAAGAAAGACAAATTTTTCAAGGTCAAGGCTTTTCGCCGATATTTTTTCCTGCGCCGGAGGAAGCTCGTATTCGATACCGGGCATGACGGCGCGTTTGAAGGAAACGAGATCTGCGGAATAAAGCCCTCCCAAAATTCTGCCTCCGGAGGTCAGTATGAGGTTGGAATACTTGCCCATTATTTCGGCGTAAATCGTCTTTTCGGAAATATGCCCCAGCTCGTCGGGGGAATCGAACACGAATTTTATAATCCTTTCGTTTTCCACCGCTTCAATTTCTTTTATTTTACCCGCCTGAAGATGCTTTCTTAAAAGCAGGCAAAACGACGACGGTATATCGTTGGGGAGAGTCGGTGTGTCGCGCACCGTGATAAAATTAGCGGAAGCCATAAGCGAAACAAACAGATATTTCTTGGTTCTTTCCCCGTAAAGGGAAAATTCCGCGGACGAGCCGCGGCAGTTTATCTTTTCTATTCGGGCGTTCATTAGCGAGGCTTTCAGTTCCTTCGCAATCGCCGCGCAGAAGAAACCGTCAAACGCCATAGGTTATCACCTCCGGGACATATTGCTTTACCTTTTCCGCAAGGAATGGGAGAACGACGTTTTCGGTGGCGAAGTGTGTCGCGCATATAAGATTCATGCCGTATTCCTTACAATCTGTCATGGCGGCGTGGTTTACCTCACCGGTAAGGTAAGTATCCGCGCCTGTTTCCGCCGCGTTTTTTATATAATCCTTGCCGCCGCCGGATATGACGGCGATATTTTTTACCGCTCTTCCGCAATCCAATGTGTTCTGCACCTTTGTTTTAAGGCTTTTTTCGCAAAGCGTAACAAAGGAAGTGAAATCCGTCTCCTTTTCCAGCGAGCCGTATCGACCGAAGGGGAGAAATGCACAGGCATTTTTTATTCCGAGCGCTTTGCAGAGGCAGTCATTCACCCCGCCCTCCGTTATGTCCAGGCAGGAATGGTAGGCAAGAACGGATATGCCGTTTTTGGCACAGAAAATAACTCTTTTCCCAACGCTGTCGGATATTGATATATGGTCAAGAGCGTTAAAAATAAGCGGATGGTGGTTTATAACGGCGTCCGCGCCGGCTTTTACGGCGAAATCTATGACCTCGCTTGTGCAGTCGAGCGCGATTACCGCTCTTTTAATTTCGTTTCCGCAATCAATTTGCAATCCGTCGGAGTCCCAGCCCTCGCCTGCGCCGAAAAGCTGTCTCAAATATCCGTCCAGCTCGACGGGCTTCACTTTGAGACACCCAAAAGCGTTCTGACCTTTTTTGCGATACCTTCTCCGGTCAAGCCGTAATACTCAAGAAGCTCTCCCGCCTTGCCACTGCGTCCGAACACGTCCTGTATACCGACACGGGCAAGGCGAGTCGGCAGGTTTTCGGAAAGCACCTCGCAAACGGCGGAACCCAAACCGCCGATGACGGAATGCTCCTCTGCCGTGACAACGTGTTTTGTTTTTGCGGCGTATTTTATAATCGTTTCCGTGTCAAGGGGCTTAATGGTATGGATGTTGACCACCGAAATATTTATACCTTCCGACTTCAATATATCATAAGCCTCGATCGCCTTGGATACCATAACTCCGGTGGCGAACACGACGCAGTCGTTCCCTTCAAATACCGGCACGGCTTTTCCAAGCTCAAACTTATAGCTTTCGGGATCGAACACAACCGGCACGGGATGTCTGCCCAGACGACAGTAGACCGGGCCGTCGTATTTTAATATTGCTTCTATCGCGGCATATGCCTCCGTGTCGTCGGCGGGGCAGACGACGGTCATTCCCGGGATGGAGCGCATTATGGCGATATCCTCGCAGCATTGGTGCGACCCTCCGTCCTCGCCCACGGTGACACCGGCATGGGTGGCGCATATTTTCACGTTGAGATGGGGGTAGCCCACCGAATTTCTCACCTGCTCAAAGGCTCGTCCCGCCGCGAACATGGCAAACGACGAAGCGAACACCGGCATTCCGGTGGTTGCGATACCGGCGGCGACCGATATCATGTTGCCCTCGGCAATGCCGCAGTTTATAAAGCGTTCGGGAAATTTTTCCGCAAACATGCAGGTATGTGTCGAACCCGAAAGGTCGGCGTCCATTACGACAAAGTCATATTTCCCGCCCAAATTCGCCAGGGCTCTGCCGTAGGAAACGCGTGTAGCTGTATCCGCCATCATTTTTCACCTCTGATTTTACTGAGATTTTCATCAAGCTCTTTTTTTGCCGTCTCGTATTCCGCGGCCTTGGGCGCCTTGCCGTGCCAGGCGTGCTTATTTTCCATAAATGATACACCCTTGCCCTTGACGGTGTTGCATATTATCATAACGGGCCTTCCCAAGCCCTCGCTTCTTTTTACGGCGTTATCTATTTCCTCAAAGCTGTGACCGTCGACGATCTCGACATGCCAGCCGAACGCTTGAAATTTTACGTCAAAAGGGGTGGGATTCATAACATCGCGTATGTTGCCGTCTATCTGAAGACCGTTGAAATCCAGGAACGCCGTGAGGTTGTCGAGCTTATAGTGAGCGGCGAACATCGCGGCTTCCCAAATCTGTCCTTCTTCCGACTCTCCGTCGCCGATTATCGTATATACGCGATATTTGCTCCCCGTGATTTTCGCGGCCTTTGCCATTCCGCAGGCGGCGGAAAAGCCCTGTCCCAGAGAACCGGTGGACATATCCACGCCGTTGACCTTTTTCATATCGGGATGTCCCTGAAGGTAGCTGTCTATATGGCGGAAGGTTTTTATATCTTCAACGGGAATAAAGCCCTTGAGCGCCAGCGCTGCATAAAGCGCCGGGCAGCAGTGTCCCTTGGAAAGTACAAAGCGGTCCCTTGCGGGATCGTGCGGGTTTTCGACCGACACATTCATTTTATCAAAGTAAAGGTAAGCTATTATATCCGCGCTGGAAAGCGAGCCGCCCGGATGCCCGCTGCCGCCGTAATAAACGGCGTCGAGTATAAGGCTGCGTATTTCGGCGGCTTTTTCTTTGAGATATTTATTTTTTTTGCTGTCCATATTTTCCTCCGTGAAAAAACCTTTTGTTTGACATTAATGTTGTTTTTAGCTATTCTGAAAAACTTTATCAAGCTTGTCGAGCGTTTTTATAAAATATTCGGGATAAGCCGCTTCTAACGAAAGGCTTTTCTTTGTAATGGGATGTATAAACGAAATATACTTTGCGAATAAACACTGCCCGTCAAGGCCGAAAGGGTTTTTCGCCTTCCCATAAACGGCGTCCCCGGTCACGGGATGACCCATATGCGAAAGGTGCACTCTTATCTGATGCGTTCTGCCGGTTTCGAGAGTAAGCTCGACATGCGTGTAGCCGCGGTATCGGTTTATTACTCGCCAGTGTGTAACGGCTTCTCTCGAGCGTTTGGGCGAGACCGCCATTTTCTTGCGGTCCTTTTCGCTCCTGCCTATCGGTAGATTAATCGTTCCCTTATCTTCCTTTATAATACCGTCGCATATCGCCTCATAACGGCGGGTGAACAGATGATTGGCTATCTGAACGGCAAGCCCGTTATGAGCGTCGTCGGTTTTGGCGACAATGAGAAGCCCCGAGGTGTCCTTGTCGATTCGGTGGACTATTCCCGGTCTTATAACGCCGTTTATGGAGGACAGCCTGCCATCGCAGTGATGAAGCAGAGCGTTTACCAGCGTGCCGTTTTTGTTGCCAAAAGCGGGATGCACCACCATTCCCTTGGGCTTGTCCGCGACAAGCAAATACTCGTCTTCATAAACAATAGTCACGGGAATATTTTCGGGTTCCGCTTCAAGCTTTTTGGCATCCTGGACGGTTATCTCGATTGTTTCTCCGCCTTTTATTCGATAATTTTTTACAGAATTACAGCCGTTAACCCTAACTCCGCCGTCTTCTATGAGCGTCTGAGCAAGGGAACGGCTGATTTCAAGCTTTTCGCCCACAAACACGTCGAGCCGTGATCCGGCTGAGTTTTCATCGGTTTTCAGTACAGTTGTTTTCATTTTCGCCATTGTCTTTCCGGTCGTATTCATCGGCTTCCGCGTCGTCGGTATCGGCCTCCGCAGCGGCGTTCGCAGCGGCGGCGTTCGCGGCGGCGGCGGCGGACTTCAGTCTCTTTTCCACCTTGGGTTCAATGAATATAATATAAAACCCAAGCAGTATCGCCCCCACGGTAATGAACGAATCCGCTATGTTGAATACCGCGAATTTAACGAATTTTGTTTCGAAAAAGTCGGTCACGACATTAGTTCCGTTCGCGTCGGTAACAAAAATACGGTCTATCATGTTTCCAATGCCGCCGCCGGCGATAAACGAAAGGGGAACGGTAAGCAAAGGGTGCCTGCTGCCGTGCTTGCGTAAAAACCAGACAATGCCTGTGATAGCCACGCAGGATATTATCAGGAAAACCCATCTGGCATTGTCAAGCATGCCGAAAGCGGCGCCGTCGTTTTCGACATAGGTGATATTCATTATACCGGGTATGAGCGTAAAGCTTTCTCCCACGTTCATATACAGTCTTACTAAAAATTTTGTAAACTGGTCGAGCACAACCGCGCCGAAAATGATGAAAAACGCTAACATACGGCTTTCCTGCATCTGGCGCAGAGGTGCTGTCCGTCGCTGTCCGTTTCGTATCCCTCTCCGCTCTTCCAGCAGCGCACGCATTTTTCGCCGGCCGCGGGTACGACAGAAACATACAGTTTAGTATCATCATCATAAAATGCGTTGCTGTCGGGCTTGCCGCAGATCGTTTCGGCTTTGCTGGTTATAAATATCTCCGCGAGCGCATCTTTATGTTCCTCAAAAACTTTTAATGCTTCGGAATTTTCCGCGGCGTCAGCGGTCATTATCACGTCCGCGTCGAGAGGCTTGCCTATCACCTTGGCGGCTCTCGCCGCCTCAAGCGCTTTCAGCACGGTATCGCGGTAGACAAAAAGTCTGTTATAGCTTTCCTCGACCGAAGCGAAAGAATTGGCTTCGTCGTAAACGGGAAGTCTGTTAAGGAAAACGCTTCTCGCGTCCTCGTTCCTGCCGTGCGGCAGATAACCCCAGGCTTCCTCCGCGGTGAAGGACAATATAGGCGCAAGCATTTTTATAAGAGCAGATGCGGCTTCGTACATAACGGTCTGCGCCGCTCTGCGGGATACGGAGTCCTTCTTCTCACAGTACATTCTGTCCTTGGTGATATCGACATATATTTTGGAAAGGTCTATGGAACAGAAATTGTGGATTTCATGATATATAATATGAAATTCGTAGCTGTCATATGATTCGTTCACCAGCTTGACAAGCCTGTTAAGCTTTGAAAGCAGCCATTTGTCGAGCGGTTCAAGCTTTTCCGGCGATATATAATCCCTGTCCGGATCAAAGTCGTTTCCGTCGCCCAAATTGGCGAGGAGTATGCGCAGAGTGTTTCTGATCTTCCTGTAGGATTCCGAAAGCTGCTTGAATATTTCGTCGGATGCTCTAACGTCAGCTCTGTAATCGGAAGCGGCAACCCAAAGCCTTAGCATATCCGCGCCGTATTTGTTTATAATTTCCTCCGGCGCTATGGAATTGCCGAGCGATTTATGCATCGCCTTGCCTTCTCCGTCCACAACCCAGCCGTGAGTGAGTATCTGTTTGTAGGGCGCGCCTTTGCCTTTTGCGCCTATTGCGGTAAGCAGCGAGGATTGGAACCATCCGCGGTACTGGTCGGCGCCTTCAAGATATAAATCGGCGGGCCAGGTGAGGTTGTCATCGTTTTCGAGTACGGCGAAATGAGTCGAGCCGGAATCAAACCAGCCGTCCAATGTGTCGGTCTCTTTAACAAAATGAACCCCGCCGCATTTAGGGCAGACATAGCCTTCGGGAAGAAGCTCGGTTTCGTCTTTCGCAAACCAAGCGTTTGAGCTTTCGTTGGCAAAAATTGCCGATATTTTATTTATGGTTTTTTCATCACATATTATTTCGCCGCAGTTCTTGCAATAAAACGCGGGTATGGGAAGCCCCCAATGCCTTTGACGGGATATGCACCAGTCCGATCTTTCCTTTATCATGGAAATCATTCTGTCTTCGCCCCATGCCGGGATCCAGTCCACGTTTTCGCTGGCGGCTATCGCCTTATCGCGGAACGCTTCGACCGAACAGAACCATTGCGGCGTAGCCCTGAATATGATGGGATTTTTGCATCTCCAGCAGTGGGGATACTGGTGAACGATGCTTTCGGAAGCGAACAACGCGCCCGTTTCCTTCATATCGTCGAGTATCGCCTTGTTGGATTTCTCGTAATAAAGCCCGGCAAATTTGCCTGCGTCGCCTGTCTGATAACCGCGGTCGTCCACCGGAACGACGAACTTTATTCCGTACTTCATTCCGGTAAAATAGTCGTCGGCACCGAAGCCGGGAGCGGTATGCACGCAGCCCGTGCCGCTGTCCATGGTGACATATTCGGCACAGCAGATGAGCGAATCGCGTTCAAGGAACGGATGGTAAGCCGTCATATACTCAAAGAAGCTGCCGGGGAATTCCTTAACTGTTTCAAAGCCCTCTATACCGCCCTGAGCCATCGTGCGTTCGACGAGAGGCTTGGCGATTATATAATATTCGTTCCCCGCTTTAACGACGGCATAGGTTTCCCTCAGATGAAGTGATATAGCCATGTTGCCGGGTAGGGTCCAGGGCGTGGTCGTCCAGATGACGAAATATGCGTTGTTTATATCGCATACGCCGTCAAGCTTACCCTTGTCGTCCTTGATTTTAAATTTAACGTATATCGAGGTGCAGGGTGCGTCACCATATTCGATTTCCGCTTCGGCAAGCGCCGTTTCGTCTTTGGGACACCAATACACGGGCTTAAGCCCCTTGTATATATAGCCCTTGCGGAACATTTCGCCGAAAACTTTAATTTCCTTCGATTCAAAGGCCGGATTCATGGTGAGATAGGGATTTTCCCAGTCGCCGAGTATGCCTAACCTTTTAAAGGAGGAACGCTGTATATCGACAAAGCTTGAGGCGAATTCCGCGCAGGCTTTGCGGAATTCGGGAATGGACATCTTCTTTCTGTCAAGCTTGCTTTTCTTTATTATCGCCGATTCTATCGGCATCCCGTGGTTGTCCCAGCCGGGTATATACGGCGCTCTGAAGCCCGCCATTTCCTTGGATTTTACGATAAAATCCTTGAGCACCTTGTTTAACGCGGTACCCATATGAATATTCCCGTTGGAAAACGGCGGTCCGTCGTGCAGTATGAAGGGCTTCATATCGCTGTTTTTTTCTTGAATCAGCTTATAAAGCTCTTGTTCATCCCATTTTTTATTGGTTTCAGGTTCCTTATTAGCAAGATTCGCCCTCATCGGGAATCCGGTTGAGGGCAAATTTAATGTGTCTTTATAATCGCGCATGACTTAAATATACCTTTCGATTATTCCTTTACTGCCGCTTTTTCTTCGTTTTTTATATTATCGTCGGTTTCCGAAGCTTCCGGCGGAAGCTCTTCCGGAAACTCTTCATTTAAAGATTCTTCCGTCAGGTTTTCCTGCTGTAGGTCCGATACGGCAGGATTTGCCGCGGCAGACTGCTTTTGCGAAAGCATTTCAATATATTCCTCGTTTGAAAAATCTTTTGTCTTTGAAATTTTAACCG
>JAQVQF010000090.1 GCA_028701715.1 Eubacteriales bacterium
TTTCCCGCCCGGGAGGAACAGCATGTCAAAATCATATGCGATGCCGTCAAGCTTCAGATCCGTTCCCGTCGCAAGCCCGTGAGCGCCTGTCACATATTTATTACCGTTTACGGATACGAGCAAAACCTCCGCTCCGGCGCGTTTTAATATATCCCAGGGAGTGACGGCTTCGGCTTCCTCGTAACCTTCCGCAAGCAAAATATATACCTTATACTTCATCCGACAAAATCCTTTACTACCGTAATTATTTCCTTGTGTATGTCCAAAACGGGACGCATTTCGTTATCCTTGACGCAGTTTACCGTTACCCAGCCCAGCTTTTCCGCAGAAAATAAAGCCGCCTTGTAGCTTTTTTCAAGATGTGTAATGCTCTTTTCGTGTATATCCATTTGCCGCGAATCAGAAGCGGATCTTGAAAGAATATGCTTTTGCGCAATTTCGGGCGGTACGCACAGGTAAATCGAAAGCTTTGGTTTCGGTATGCCGAGCCTTCCGAATTCATAATCGTAAAGCCAGCTGATAAAGCCTTCCCACAGGCTTTCGTCCAGCTTGGAAAGCTGATGCACGGCGTTCGCGGTGGTGTATCGGTTGCACAGTATTATTTTACCTTCTTCATAATCCTTTTTCCAATCGAGCATGTATGAGCAATATCTGTCGGCGGCGAAGAAGGAGGACGCCGCGTAGGCGTTGACGCTGTCGGGGCTTTCGCCGAAATCACCGTTTAAATAACAGGTGACCAGCCTTGACCAATCCTTATGATAGGTCGGAAACGTCAGATATCTGTAGGGTGTGCCGGATTTTTCTAAATATTCCGTCAAAAGCTTGGTCTGGGTTTCCTTGCCCGAGCCGTCAAGCCCATCGAATGCTATCAGCGTTTTTCCGTTCACGGTTATGTCCATCCCTTTCGCGGAATATGCCTTCTCATATAGTATGCTGCATTTCCGTGCGTTTACATGCTCAAATGCCTGTATGTTTGCATATATTAAAATTCAAACTACAGTATACCATCACCGTCATAAAAAATCAATAAATTATTATGAAAATTTATGCTTGATTGTTCTTCGGATATAGTAATTATTTAACAAAAATAATATAAACCGTTTTTAAAACACATGAACGGTGTGCGGCTTGACAAAATACCCGTTGTAATATATAATCGGAATATATCAGTTTAATATAATATTATCAATCGTTACTCGGCGGGAAAGGCGGATTTATATAAGATGTCAATTATGTTTAAAAGAACGGTCACATTGCTGCTTGTACTCGTTATTTTCGCGACCTTATTACCGTTAACGGCCATAGGGGAGGATAAAGCGGAAGCCGAATATTACAGGGGTAAGATTTATCTCACCTACGAATGCCCCGACGGGACGGAGCTTGAGATAAACGGCATAAGGTATATTCCCGTAAACACCGCCGAAAACTCCTGTACGCTTACATATACCGTAACAGGTATTGACAGCGTTGGGAGCAAGCTTTACCTCAACGGCGGCGAGCTTTGCGATATCAGTCAGAACGGCACGGCGGAATTGACGGCGGACATTCTCAACGAAGGCGAAAACGAGATAAGAATTTACCTTATAACCAATAAAAGCGTCATATATAACGAATCGATGGTTTACGGCGAATATAATTTAGACGACATTAATATAAGCTCGTTTAACGTAACCGGGAAAACGGGAAGCGACCTTGAGCTTACCCTTGTAAAATATATGCCCGTTGAGGGAAAAGCCGGAACGAACGCCGCAGAATCAACCTATGATAATACCTCTGTCGCCGTGGGCGACGGCTGGAACGCATCCACCGGGCTCGGCGGCTCCGCTCCTGGCACTCCCGTTATGGTGGGCTTCAAATTCAATTCATTCCATATCACGGAAGGATCCGTTTACGAGGTGGACACCGCGCTGCTCCCGGACGGGGAAAATACGGTGAGCTTTTATGACACCGAAAAACAGGCTTATCTGGAGGTTACGGAGACCATAACGGTGAACAACAAGGCTCCGGAGGTCGTTTTTCCGTTTGAAAACGGCGGCGTGCTTTATAAGAACGAGGCTGTGAACATTGAGATTAAGGACAATATTTCCGGCGTAAAGTCGGCGCAGATATATCTCGACGACAATAAAATCAAGACCTTATATACCGACGGAAGCCACAGCCTTGATATTTCGGACTGTAATACGGGAAGACATACAGTTTACGTTATTTCAAGCGACAAAGCGGGGAATGTCGAATATAATTTCCGTTTCTTTACCGTGACGGAAGCACCCGTCGCCGTACCCGACATCGCGGAAGGCACGGTCACCGCGGGCGAAGAGCTGAAAGCCTGCGGCGTCACGCTGCTTGACAATATAAACATGTACACAAACCCCATGGGGGATTTCGACAATAAAAGCTTAAGAAATTCATACGAGGAGCTTGTGCAGTTTTACGATCTCGGTAAAATAACGACAACCGCCATCGGAAATTCGGTCCCCTATCAGTCCTTTTTAGTTGATGTTTCGGGATATTCCGGGGAAGCGGTCATATCCTGTTCGGCGCTCACCGGCGATTACAGCGGCTATAAAGCGGCGGCATGGAATTATTCGACCTCTGCCTGGGATGTGCTCGGCGAAGCCGAAAGCGGGGAAAACATAACCGCTAAGGCGGACATTTCGACTTATTCAAAGGACGGAAAAATGCGGGTGAATCTGTATCCGCAGGTTGTCGGCAACGGAAGCGATACAATGCTATGGTTCACCGACACTCAGTATTATTCCCGTTATGACGATCTTAATTTCCTGTATAAATCGATAGTTGAATATGCCGCTCGGGAATATGCCGAGGGTAATATAGCATATGCGGTTTTTACCGGGGACTTTATAGATCAGATGGGGACGGATGACGAAGCCGAAAAGGAATATAAAATTGCGGACGTTATGCAGAAAATTCTCGACGATGCGGGCGTACCCAACGGAGTGCTCGCCGGGAATCATGACGTTGCCCATACCACGTTGAATTATAATTATTATCTGAAATATTTTTCCGCAAGCAGATATAACGGGCAGGACTGCTACGGCGGCTCGCTCGATAACAACATAAACCATTTTGATCTCATCACAGTCGGGGGATATAATTTTATCGTGCTTTATATCGGCTACGGAAGGGAAGCGGACGATAAAACGATCGCATGGGCAAATTCTGTGCTCAATATGTATTCGGATTATAACGCCGTTATCGCCACCCACGAATATCTGCTTTCCAGCGGAGTGTGGTCGGCCGACGCTTCGCGGACGTTATGGGAAAAAATTGCCGTACCCAACGAAAATGTAAAAATGATTCTTTGCGGTCATAACGAGGGTACCTGCAATCAGCTGCGCGAGGTCGGCGCCACCGGCAGGTATGTGCTTGAAATACTACACAATTATCAGTTCGCCGAGCTAAAGCTGGATCCCCAGCATGTCGAAAACGGCTGCACCTGCGACGGCGAGGGCTTTTTACGGCTTATGACCTTTACAGAAGCGGGACAGATGGTCATGTCCGCATATTCGCCTTATTATGAGCTTACAAACTATTACGCGCCGTATGACGATAATTATATATATACGCTTGACCTGAGCACGGAAAGCCGTTCGATCACCACCGAATTTTTCGCCGTGGGCGTCAATTCCGCCGAAACGGATAAAGCCGAAGGCTATAACGGCTTTTATGCCGAGAGTTCGGAAGGCAGGCTTTCCGCGATAACCGTCCCGGAGGGCACTTATTCGCCCAATTATTACATTATAAGCGGCGATAAACCCGATTACGTCAAAAACACGGAAATTATCGTGGATACATGGTATACCGGAATATCGGCGACTCTGTCGCGGTACTCCGCTTCGTCCGTTCCCGCGGACGGCGCGGCGTATAAGGCCGTTTCTCTTTTGCCGACTGAAACGAGCAAATTATTAAAGACCTCCGGCAGCACCGAATATTCCGCCGCGGTTAATGAAGAAGGCGGCGTTTCCCTTGGCTTTACCGGCACCGACAGCACCTGGATTTGTGTCACCGCTTCGACCGAAAGGATCAATATATACGAAAATCCCTGCGTTTATTTTTCGGTGACGGCGGGGGATTCGACCAAATGGAACATATGCGTCAATACCACGAAAAACAAATCCTACAGCTTTTCACAGACGCTGTATAAAGAATTCGGTTATGACGATTACGCCGTCCCGAGCGATATTATAGGCTCGTGGCACGGCTATATAGACCTTAGCGGGCTGCTTTCGGCCGACGAATGCGTGAGCGGAATTTATCTTGTGAACGCCGCGAGGGGTGAAACCGTAAAATTCGACTATCTCTTTATCGGCAGACCCGTCGGTGTTTCCGCGACCTTTGTCGTCAACGAAGACACAAAAAAGCGTGTTGACGCGGCGGAGGGAAGCTCGATAGATGAACCTGACGCTCCTTTTGTTCCCGGCATGGTGTTCGAGGGCTGGTTTAACGAAAGCGACGAAAAAGCCGTATTTCCTCTGACACTCAATACGGACGGGGTTTATTACGCTAAATTTACCGAAAAATCCGCCATCACCGGTTGTATCTATTATGATACCGAGACCGAATTTGCCGAAATAACGGAAAACCCGAAAAGCGGCGAGAATTCGACCGTCATCAGCATTGTTGGCGGAGACGATAAAAAAATAACCCTTATTATAATCGGAGCGGCGGCCGTTATCTTAGCCGCGGCGGCCGTTATGATAGTTAAAATTAAAAAGAAACGCTGCGAGTAAGTAAACGGTATGTATAGTAAATAACGCAAAAATCATAACATAAGGCACATATATCACATAAAATAATTAAGCCCTCCGAGCACTGAAATAATCAGTATTTTACTTGCCGGAGGGCTTCTTTTCATTACATTATATTGATCTGACCTTGATTTTATCCCCGTTAGTATTTATATTTTTATTTGCGTTTCTTAAATATTCTTATAAAAGAATTCCATAAACCGGCGATTTTTTCGTTTCTCGGCTTGACCTTGCTTAAATTTTCATGATCAAACTTCTCATGGTCGATCATTAAGAATTCTCGGCTTTCGGTATCGTATTTATCCACTTCCAGATAATAACCCGCATCTTGGATAAGCTTTTTCTTTTTCATATGCTTGTCCGTCAGACGGGTGAACACATAGGAAATGACCGCTAAAATAGGCACGCCCATTATCAAGCCGAAAACGCCGAACATGGCGCCGAAAAACAAAAGCGCAAAGGTTACCCAGAATTCTGAAATCCCGGTCACGTTGCCGAGTATCCGCGGAGCGATGATGTTGCCCTCTATTTGGTTGAGAATTACGATAAAAATTATAAAAACAAGAGCTTTTACGGGATCGATTAAAAGAATAATAAAGCCCGACGGCACTCCGCCGATGAAAGGGCCGAAGAAGGGGATAACATTTGTTATACCGATGATCGTGGCGATAAGCAGCGGATAAGGAATGCCCGCGATTATATTGAATATAAAGCAGATAATTCCGACAATCGCCGAATCGATAAGAGAGCCGATAAGATATTCGCCGAACACTTTATTGCCGTGACGCGCGGTATCTATAAGCAGATTGGCGGTTTCGGGCTTGCAAAACGCGAAAGAAAGCTTCTTCCCCCAGGACACAAACCGCCTTTTTTCGTTGAGAGCGTATACTGCGATCACCATTCCTATCAGGAAATTCACTATAAACATCAGCACGCTCCACGCCGCGGAGGTGATGCTTATAACGGCAAGAGAGGCTTTCGGAACAAGCGTTTCCGTTATCCAGGTTTCGATCGAATCGAGCGCGGTGTCGATATATTTCTGGAAAGAACCCGCCCAGGACCTGTCCGCGTTCCATTTGTTCAGCTTTTCGGTGACCTTGGTAATAAGCGAAGGAGCCTCGCTTCCAAGGGCTATGATGGATTTCAGCACCTGAGGAATAATAAGCATCATCAGTATGGCGATAATCAGGATTCCTATGGTTATGGATATGGCTATCGACCATCTCTTTGCCTTGATATGCGCGCGTTTTCTCGTTTTTTCATTTTTTGATGCTGAATATCGCTTTTCCAGCTTGGACTGGAAATATTTCATAATCGGATTTAAAAGGTATGCGATAAACAAACCGTATATTACCGCCGATAAACGTCCGAGATAATAATTAAGCACACTGACAATATCGCGGTAATACCAGATAAAGGCCATTACCAAAAGGCAGGCTACTATAAGGAGAAATATGGCTTTATAATCGCGTAAGGTTTTAAATGATGATTTTTCCGCGGAGCTGTTTACGGGCATTACTCCGTCGCTGCTTTCGCTTTTATAAGCACTGTCTTCGGTTGTCTTTTTTTTCGGTTCCTGTGCCATACCTTCTTGCACTTGCCGCCGAATTCGGGACATTCGGCGTTTTTCTCCTTTCGGGATAATAATATACTCATATTATATCAAACCGAAGAAAAAAACAAGTGTTTTTTATTATTTATGGGTTAATTAAGACTGCGGCGGCGTTTTATAAGCTTTTTAACCTTTTTTCCGCTGTTCGAACTCGCTTTTGACAGAGCAATGAAGGGAATGATTCCTCCCGCGGCACAGCATAACGGAACGGCAAAGGGAATGCTGTATTCGCTTCGCGCCATGCCCAGGCTTATGCAGGTGAGCACACCCAGCAATATACCTCCCGAAACAAGCGCGCCGTAGGGATTGTTGGTCGCTTTGCCCGAATAGACGCTTCCGACAAGAGCTGAAACAAAAGCGGCTGCCGCGGCCGATACCCCCACCAATCCGTTGCCCATTCCGCTTTTTAAAAGAAGAAAGGCAAGAATTGCGGTGCTCGCCAGCATAACCGCAGCAGAAAGAATGAAGGAATAAAGATAATATACGGCTTTCGAAGATTTTTTCATAAGCGTTCTCCTTTGTTTTAAATTCATTCAATTATATTAGGTATGTCCCGGGGTTATGACCGTACCTCTTCCGTGTCGGAATAATGTTTTAAACCGTTTATCTTCACAATCATATATGAACGGCCTATTCGCCGAAAATTTCAAGCTTTAAATAGTCCGCCGCTTCGTCGGCCTTGGAAAAATCGTTGGCGAAGGTATAGATTTTTTCGATATCGTTATGAGTCTCGGACGCTTCGTTCATTAAAGTCCGAACCTGACCGATAAGCTCCGAGCGTAATTTGTCCAAGAATTTCAGCTTACCGCGATTATCCTTTATATGAAACGAATCAATAAAGCGGAATGTGTTTATCGCTTTGTCGCCGGCTTGGGTAATATATCTTTCGGATACGACAAGAATATTTTCGTTAGGGAAATACAGCCCGGTCGGCTTTTTAATGTCGACGGGCGACGGAATCAGCGAAACCTCCGCTCCGTGAGCGAGAGAGGCATAACACAGATGGGAAATCACTTTTTCGGAGCTGCCGCAGAAATCCCCCACGGTGTATGTATACGGCTTGCCGTTAACGGGCAAATAGACGAATCCCCTTGAGCAAAGACACATTGCGGGCAGCAGACGCGGGCTGTATATTCCCGCCGGACGCAGGTTTTTTCTTGCGAATCTGTCGCAGAAGGCGATGAGCTTTTCATCAAGAAAACCTTTGGATAAAATATGCTCCTCGGATTCCGCGATTTTTCCCGCGGCGGAAAGCAGGGAATATACGGCTTTGTAAATACGCTTCTGGCGCGCGTTTAATCTTTCAAGGATTCCTCGGTTTGCGCTTAATATATCCGTGTCTATATTTTCCGCAAGGTTTATGAGTATTTCTCTTACGCCGGGAAGCGTCGGCTCGAGCACATGCGGAGGCGTACCGTCCGCAACGGCCATACTTTTGTTTTCAAATATAAGCCCGTCAAGCGAATCGGGATCGGCGGAGCATTTTACCGCGGTCACTTTTTCTCCGCGCACTACGGCATTGGCGAGCAGACGTTTTAAAAGCGTGGATTTTCCGCTGCCGGGAGAGCCTTTGAGTATGAACACTTTTTCGCAATTTTTTATTTCGCCTTCCAGCAGGGATTCGTATCCGTCACAGGAATTTATGCCCGCGAAAATTTCGTTTACGCATTTATCTTGCATATGGTTCCTCCGTTCATTTTGTGTTTCATTTTCATTTTATGCCGAAACGCCGCGTTTGTCCTTGAATATAAACGGTAATCTGAAAAATAATAAGATTTTATCCGTCATAAAGAAAATAAAGCAACGAAAACATTAAAACAAACAAAAGGAAAATAATTTTACCGCATATAAGCATAAAAACAGCCGGCGACCGAAAAGGCCGCCGTTTTGTCAATTATTAAATACATTTATTCCAATTTGTATATATGCTTGTCTTTTCTGAAAATCAAGCATACCGTTATACCGGCGAAAGCGAGAATGAAAAACAAAAATGCCGCCCCTGAACCCTTGCCGGTTCCGAATACCGCCGACAATAGGGCGCCTGGTTTTTGCTTTGACATTAAAGGCTCAAAAACCTTGTCAACCAATATACCGCCGATAAGATACCCGATAGGGATTGTAAAAAACTGTAAAGTATTATTAGTGATGGCAGATAATCTCAGAATCAAGCTTACAGCTTAAAGATATATCCAGTATCTTCTCATTAAATGCTCGCCTTCGGCTTCGTTGCGGGCGGTGATTTTATCCATCAGCACACCGCCGAGCTTTTCGCATATATGTGCGGACACGGTATTTTTGTCGTTTATAGTCAGCAAAACCTTTT
>JAQVQF010000091.1 GCA_028701715.1 Eubacteriales bacterium
CAAGGCGCTCAGGCATTACATTAATAAAAAGCAAACGCTGATGATTTATCCGGAAGCCCATATATGGCCGCTTTACAACAGAATAAGACCTTTTACGGAGGAATCCTTTTCCTATCCCATACGTCTCGGGGTTCCCGCCGTGGCGGTCACGGTTGTTTACAGAAGGCGGAAGCTGTTCAAAAAGCTGCCCCCGCTTGTCACGGTGTTTGTCAGCGATCCCATATACCCCCCGGAAGGAAGCCCGGGAGCCGCGCGCAAGGAACTGCGCGATAAAGTATACGATTTTATGTGCGAAACGGTTAAGCGGGAGAAAAGCTGCGAGTATATAAAATACCTGAAAAGGCAGGATTAACGGCTGATTATCAAAGCCCGATTCCGCCTTTTTTTCATGCAAAAAAAACTTGAAAAATCTTTTGAAAAAGGTATTGCATTTTGCGTGGGAAGTGATATACTTCGCATGAATAAAGGCAATGCTTTTATATCCTTAATAAGGACGATGATTTTTGATGGAGCAGTCAGACTCCGAAGTTCCGCTCGGCGTCCCCCGCGTAAGAGTGGGGATAATTTATAATCTGAAAAAAGCGGGTCAACATAAAAGCGTTGACGAGCAAGCCGAATACGACAGCATAGAAACGGTATGCGGCATACGCGACGCCTTGAATGGCGCGGGCTGTTCCGCCGTACTGCTTGAAGCGGACACGACCCTTATCGATAAGCTGAAACAGGAAAATATCGATATAGCGTTCAATATAGCCGAAGGAATCGGCGGACGCGCCAGGGAAGGACAGGTGCCCGCAATACTCGAAATGCTGGATATACCCCACACCGGTTCGGATGCCACCGCGCTGTGTATCGCTCTCGATAAAGCGCTTACAAAAAGACTGGTGTCTTCTTATAAGGTAAGGACACCGAAATACGCCGTTTTAAAAAGGAATTCGCCCGTAAGGCTGAACGGAATGCGTTATCCGATAATCATCAAGCCGGTCGCCGAGGGCTCAAGCAAGGGCATTTCGGATGTGAGTGTCGCAAAAGACAGAAAAGAGCTTACCGCTCTTCTTAAACGCAATTTCGGCGTGTATGACGGCGATATGCTCGCGGAGGAATATATCGAAGGACGCGAATTCACCGTCGGAGTCATTGGCAACGGTAAGGACAGAAGGATATTCCCTCCCATGGAAATCGTCTATAAGCAACCGACACAGGACAATTATCACGTTTACAGCTACGGAGTAAAACAGGAATATAAAAAATTTGTGGAATACAAATGCCCCGCGGACATTGACAAAAAAACGGAAGATGAAATAATACAAAACACATCGAGGGTGTGCGACGCATTGGGCTGCGTCGATTTTGCCAGAGCGGATTACCGCGTATCCCAAGACGGGAAAGCCTGGTTTATCGAAATCAACCCTCTGCCCGGGCTTGCTCCGGGCTACAGCGATTTTCCAATGCTTGCCGAATTTTGCGGTATTAAATACGACGAGCTTGTCAAAAACGTCCTCGTCGCCGCTTTAAAGCGTTACGGTATGGCGGAGGCATAACTAAATGGATAAGGATATGAGATTAAAATATCCTGCCTGGGACGACTGGAAATGGCAGTTCGCCAACAGGATCACAAACGTGCAAAAGCTTGAAAAGCAGCTGCCTCTCACCGAAACCGAAAAAGAGGATATCCAAACCTGCCTTAAATGCTTCAGAATGGCAATAACGCCTTATTACGCTTCTTTAATAGATGCTTCCGATAAAAACGATCCCATAAGAATGCAGAGCGTTCCTTCGATAAAGGAAACCTATATCGACGGGAACGATTTCCTCGATCCGCTTGACGAGGAGGGCGACAGCCCCGTGCCGCATATAGTTCACCGCTATCCCGACAGAGTGCTGTTTCTTGTCACCTGTAAATGCTCCATGTACTGCCGCCACTGCACACGCCGCAGAATTGTGGGCGAAGAAGACCGTATTATAACCGAAAAGGAGCTTCAGGCAGCTCTTGATTATATCAGACGACACGGCGAGATACGCGACGTGCTGGTTTCCGGCGGCGATCCGCTGGTGATGTCCACCGAAAAGCTGGAGCATATATTAAGCTCGCTGCGTCAAATCCCTCATGTCGATATCATCCGCATCGGCACAAGGGTACCCGTGGTGATGCCCATGAGGATAACCGACGAGCTTCTGGGTATGCTTAAAAAATATCATCCCATATGGATAAACACCCATTTCAATCACCCGCGTGAGATAACGCCCGATTCCGAGCGCGCCTGCACGGCGATTGTAGACGCGGGTATTCCGCTCGGTAATCAGACGGTGCTGCTGAAGGGGATTAACGACAACGCCGAAACGATGAAGGAGCTTATGCTCAAGCTCGTTCATATGCGCGTCAGACCCTATTATCTTTATCAATGCGATCCGAGCCGCGGCATTTCCCATTTCCGAACAAGGGTGCAGACCGGTATCGATATCGTTCACAGCCTGCAGGGTTATATTTCAGGCTATGCGGTTCCAAAATTCGTCATAGATGCGCCGGGCGGCGGAGGAAAGGTTCCCATAGGCTATGACTATGTCATTAGCAAGGATGACAAAGAGGTCGTGCTGGAAAACTGGAACGGCGGAAAATATGTATACCGCCAGCCGCAGGATTGGTATAGGCCGGACGATTGACATCAATCTTGGAACTGACGAATCGGCAAGCGGATAAAACGGTATAAAAGCGGCATTTAATATGTTGTTTTGATTATTTTCGGGGTTTTCCGCAAAAAACAGCCATGCGAATAAAAATTCCCGAAAAATATTATAAAAATATTAAAAAACATATTGACATTGTATAAAATATAGTGTATTATAACATCACCATGATGTATAGCATCGTGCAATTTTGAAAAGAGGTATTTCATGTACACCGACAAGACCTTAGTCTGCAAAGAGTGCGGAAAAGATTTCACTTTTACTGCCAGCGAGCAGGAATTTTACGCTGAAAAAGGCTTTACGAATGAACCGCAGCGTTGCAAAGATTGCCGCTCGGCAAGAAAGAACGCATCCCGTGACAACGACGGCTCCCGTAAAATGTTTGACGCCGTATGTTCCGGCTGCGGGAAGCCCTGCAAGGTTCCTTTCGAACCCCATTCCGATCGTCCGGTATATTGCAGCGACTGCTTCAAGAGAAATAAATAGTGATTTCTGGAATACGTCCCGTAAAAACGGGACGTGTTTTTCTATACATATCGGTATATGATTAACAGAAATAATGAAAGGTTATGATATAGCAATGAATATGAAACATAAAAACTTCAGTTTTTATGAATTTATGCGGCATACGCCGCATGAACAAACCGTTATACGGTTTGTTCAGCAGACATTAATTATAATTATCATGGTTTTATCGATATCAATTTACGGCTGTAACGGAAACAGTATAAATACAGAAAGCGGTTTTTCGGAAGATATATCGGAAACAGTTTCCGACACAGCATCCGAAGAGGTTACAGAGCAAAGCGAGGAACCGGATGAAAGCCTTGAATTATATAATTTTATTATTAATAAATGGCGCGAATGCGACACAAAACCGATTTACGAATATTTACACGCCGATTTGAAAGCAATTTTGGCAAAGAATGACTTTGTTTATATACTTGAATATATATCTTATATCGGCGGTGACTTGTTGAACTCCGATATTACCGAAAAAGCAACGGAAAACGACCGGGATACATATTATACGCAAATCGAATTTGAAAATGTTACGGTTGATTTTACATTAGCCATAAAAGATAATGAAATCATCGCCATATACAGGAATGTGTTTTTCAAAGAGGAATTTGAAATAAAAATAAGCGAAAATATCACCGAAAGATATTTTGTCCTTGAAAATGAAGGATATATGCTTAACGCTGTATATACTTATGTTAATGACGGTAAGGATAATCCGACAGTTTTATTCATTAGCGGATCGGGACTTTGCGATTATAATGAAACGGTAGGCTTGCTTACTCCTTTTGAAGATGTAGCTTCCGAATTTGCCAAAAAAGGTATTAATTCGCTTAGAATTGATAAGCGCACTTTGAATTACGGCAATTATTTTGCAACAACCGATGGTATTGAGGAAGAATATCTATCGGATTGCAAAGCCGCATTGCAATATATAGCAGCACAAAACAGCGGCGGAAAAATATATCTTTTGGGACACAGCTTGGGAGGACAGATCGCTTCCGTAATTGCGTCAGAGGATAACGAAATTAGCGGTATGATACTTTTCAACAGTTCCGCGAGAAACCTTGCCGATATTATGTATGACCAATACAGTATTATTGATCCGGCAAATGAAGCAATATATGACATGTATCGCAAAAGCGCAAAAAATGCCGACGATAATACGGTTGAGGGGTTGAATTACTACGGAGTCAGTGATTATTACTGGGCTTCATTGAATAAAATAAATGTTATCGAAAACATTAAAGCATCCGGTATCCCCGTATTGATTATCAACAGTACGTTTGATAATCAGGTTTTTGAAGCCGACATTAGCCTCTGGCTTGAAAATTTTACCGATGATAACAAAGTAATTGTTTATATAGATGATCAAATAAGTCATTTCGGGTATGAAATTGACACACGGGATCAAAATACCTTATATAAAAGAGTTTCTTTTCCCGAACGCATTTTAAATAAATTTACGAATTTTATATCGGATGAGAGATAAGAGATAGGATAAAAATTTTCCTTGACAAACAGCATTCTTTGTAATATAATTCTTTAAAAGCTGCGTTGATGGAAAGAGTAACCGTAAAATATGTCGGACAGAGAAAAAGGTCATCGGCTGAAAGCCTTTTACGTCATACACGGCGAAGACCGTTCCGGAGCACCGCGCGGAAAGTATTTTATACGTTAAACGCGGCGTATGCCTGCGAAAAAGGTAAAAGCCATATATGGCTCTTGAGTTAAAAATCAAGGTGGAACCGTGCTTGAAAGCACCCTTGATACGGCATTGCCGTATCAGGGGTTTTTTATTTACATAAAAGCAAATATTTAATATCATATGGAGGAAAAAATGAAAATCATACTGCACGACGGCTCGATAGAGGAGCATTCCTTCGACGAGCAGACGGGGAAAAACGCCCTGCGGCACACCGCGTCGCATATACTTGCCCAGGCGGTAAAGCGTCTGTATCCCGCGGCCAAGCTTGCGATAGGTCCCGCCATAAAGGACGGCTTTTATTACGATTTCGACCGCGACCATCCTTTCACGGAAGCTGAGCTTGAGGCGATCGAAGCGGAAATGAAGAAAATAATCAAGGAAAATCTCAAGCTGGAGCGCTTCACCCTTCCCAGAGACAAAGCCATAGCCCTTATGGAGGAGCTTGGCGAGCCTTACAAAATTGAGCTTATAAACGATCTTCCCGAAGACGAGGAGCTTTCGTTCTTCAGGCAGGGGGAATATACCGACCTTTGCGCCGGTCCTCATGTCACCTATACCTCCGCGGTCAAGGCTTTCAAGCTGATGTCGGTCGCCGGAGCGTACTGGAGGGGCAGCGAAAAGAATAAGATGCTCACCCGCATATACGGCACAGCCTTCACCTCCAAGGATGATTTGGCAACCCACCTTAATTTGCTTGAGGAAGCCAAGAAGCGCGATCACCGCAAGCTCGGCAAAGAGCTTGGGCTGTTTGCCCTGATGGAGGAAGGCCCGGGCTTCCCGTTTTTCCTCCCAAAGGGGATGATAGTTAAAAATACCCTTATAGATTACTGGCGCGAGCTTCATACGCGTGAGGGCTATTGGGAAATTTCCACGCCCATTCTTCTCACACGCCGGCTTTGGGAAACCTCCGGGCATTGGGACCACTATAAGGACAATATGTACACCACGGTCATAGACGACAGCATTTTTTCGGTAAAGCCCATGAACTGCCCCGGCGGAATGCTCGTCTACAAAACCGAACCGAGGTCATATAAGGATCTGCCTCTCAAGCTCGGCGAGCTTGGGCTGGTGCACAGGCATGAAAAATCCGGTGAGCTTCACGGGCTTATGCGCGTGCGCTGCTTCACGCAGGATGACGCTCATATATTCATGACACAGGAACAGATTACCGAGCAGATAAAGGGCGTTGTGCGTATAATCGACGAGGTATACGGGCTTTTCGGCTTCAAGTATCATGTCGAGCTTTCCACCATGCCCGAAGATCATCTCGGCTCTGTCGAGGATTGGGAAATGGCGACCGACGGGCTGAGGCAAGCGCTCGACGAGATGAAGCTGCCCTATGTCATCAACGAGGGCGACGGCGCGTTCTACGGACCTAAGATAGACTTCCATTTGGAGGATTCGATAGGCCGTACCTGGCAGTGCGGCACAATACAGCTCGATTTCCAGATGCCCATGAGATTTGAACTGGAATACACCGGCTCGGACGGCATGAAGCATCGTCCGATAATGATCCACCGCGTGGTGTTCGGTTCGATCGAAAGATTTATCGGCATACTGATAGAGCATTTCGCAGGAAAGTTCCCGACCTGGCTGGCTCCCGTGCAGGTTAAGCTGTTACCCATCACCGACAGGAACAACGATTATACCGACGGTGTGCTTGCCGCGCTCAAAGCCGCCGGAGTACGCTGCGAAAGCGACAAGCGGCAGGAAAAAACCGGTTATAAGGTACGCGAAGCGCAGCTTGCGCGGATACCCTATATGCTCGTTTTGGGCGACAGAGAGCAGGAGGAAGGCACGGTTTCGGTACGCCGCCGCGATTCCAACGGGATGACCTCGATGAAGCTTGACGAATTCGCGGGAATGATAGCGAAAGAAATCAAGGACAGAAAATCCGATTAAAAAGTATATCCGGGCAGGGAATTAATCCTGCCCGGAATTTTTAATAATTGACATATACGTTTGTAGGGGCGACGCCCACGCAGGCGTGGGCACTTATCCGCCCGCGTTTTTTCTGACATTTTTTCTTTGTGTGGCGATTTACATTAAAAAACAACAAAGCCACCCATTCGGGCGGCTTTATCACGTTTATATCTGATTATTTAAGTTCGGAAAAGTATTTGCTTGTCCTTACCATCTGGCTGGTGTAGGAATTTTCGTTGTCGTAGCACGAAACGACCTCCACCTGATAGGAATTGTCGTCAACCTTGAGTACGGCGGTCTGAGTGGCGTCAAAGAGGGAACCGAAACGCATTCCGATAACGTCGGAGGATACGATTTCGTCGGTATTGTAGCCGAAGGATTCGTTGGAAGCGGCTTTCATCGCTGCGTTGATGCTGTCGACGGTAATATCCTTGCCCTTAACGGTGGCGATAAGGATGGTGGTCGAGCCTGTGGCGGTGGGTATTCTCTGAGCCGCGCCGATGAGCTTGCCCTTGAGTTCGGGAATAACAAGACCGATAGCCTTTGCCGCGCCCGTGGAATTGGGAACGATATTCATGGCGGCGGCGCGGGATCTGCGAAGGTCGCCCTTGCGCTGCGGACCGTCAAGCACCATCTGGTCGCCGGTGTAGGCGTGAATGGTGGTCATGATGCCCGCGAGTATGGGATAATTATCATTTAACGCCTTTGCCATGGGAGCCAGGCAGTTTGTGGTACAGGAAGCGGCGGAGATTATGGTGTCCTCGGCCTTGAGGGTGTCATGGTTGACATTGTAAACGACTGTTTTGGGGTTGGGGAAATTGTCGGGATCCTTTTTGTTGGAAGCGGGAGCGGATATGACAACCTTCCTTGCGCCTGCGAGGATGTGCTTGTTGGCGTCGGCAATGTCGGTATAAAAACCGGTGCATTCGAGGACGACATCTACATTCAAAGCCTTCCAGGGACAGTTTATGGCGTCTTTTTCGGCGTAAATCTTGATTTCCTTGCCGTCGACGATAATGGAATTGTCGGTGCTGGTGACGGTGTGCTTGCCTTCGCCGTAGGCGCCGGCGTAACCGCCCTGAGCGGTATCGTATTTGAGAAGGTGAGCCAGCATAGCGGGGCTGGTGAGGTCGTTTAACGCGACGACTTCGTAGCCTTCTGCGCCGAACATCTGGCGGAAGGCGAGACGGCCTATACGACCGAAACCATTGATAGCAACTTTAACTGCCATAGAAAATAACCTCCAAATAAATAAATATACTTTTTAATACAAGATATTGTATAACAAAATAACCCAAAATACAAGGGATTTTACAAAGTTTTCGCAAATGACCAAAAAAGGAGTTTTCTTCCGCCCGTATTTTGTTCATTTTATGCCAAATAATATATGCGCGTTTTCCGTAGTTATGCTTTCCATTTTTTCATAAGTTACGCCTTTAATTTCCGCGAGCTTTCTAACCGTAAATTCCATATATGACGAATCGTTGCGTTGGCCTCTGTAGGGATGCGCAGCGAGATACGGACAGTCGGTTTCGGTTAGCAGCCTGTCCAAAGGCACGGCGGACGCGGCTTTGACGGTTTTTTCCGCATTGCGGAAGGTTATGACGCCCGAAAAGGATATGTACCAACCCGCTTTGACAAGCTCGGCGGCGGTTTCCGCCGAGCCGGAAAATGAATGGAATACGCCCCTGACTCCGGGAAAATCAAGCACAATGTCAAGACAGTCCCCATGCGCGTCGCGGTTATGCACGACAACGGGCATATCATATTGCGAGGCAGCTCAAGCTGACGGCGGAAAACCGTCTTCTGTGCGTCCCTTGGTGTGTCGTAATGATAATAGATCGGAAGAGCACA
>JAQVQF010000092.1 GCA_028701715.1 Eubacteriales bacterium
CTATAAAGTAGTAAAAGTTTATTATGATCCCAAAATTGAAATATGGGTTGTTAATTATTCCATAGATCAAAATACTATAGGTGGCGATATTAGTATCTGTATTTCAAAGAAATCTGGAGAAATAATTAAAATAATATTTGGTGAATGAATTGTATTTTATTTAATCGTAAACTGCAATAGCAAGTAGCAATAGTTTTGAAACGGAACCCGGAATTATATCCTGTTTTTAGGATTGACATCCCGAATATACGATGATATACTGATGTCAATTGCAAGATAGGAAGGAAAAACCATATGAAAAGCTATTACATTAAAGTTATTTGTTTTCTGGTTTCCGTTCTTTTAATTGCCGGTACTTTTGCGGGATGTGCAAAAAACGGAAATGAGGATGAATCGTATGACGGTTCCAATCCAATGGATTCGGAAGAAAGTATATTATCACAAAACGAGGATGAATCGGATAAATTAATGTCATCACAGATTGAAGATTCAAATGATATAAGCGAGCCGGAAAGCTACAATCAAATCTTTACATTCAAAGTTAATTCCGATATGCCGGAGTATAAATGTGAGGTTTTTATAAGCAACGAGGGTCGTATAATTGACGGATTAACAATTACAAATACTCAAACAAGCGATCTTATTCAAACACTTGCCGTGTCGGATATCAACAATTCTGTTATTACCGAATCGGCAGCTTATTTTATGGACGTTACATTTGACGGAAATATTGATATTTTAGTTCCCTGCAATGTAACGAGAAATCTTTGTATTGCCGCTTATTTATGGGATTCCGAATCAATGCAATTTGTATATTATCAAAAATTTGAAGAGATGGGAAACATAGCAATTGATCCGGATAATAAAAAAATTTTGACCCATAATGATATTTGGCTTGATGCAGGACGAATTGCTGACTTTTATTCGGTTTTTTCATTTGACGGCAACGATTTTATTCTTGAAAAGCAAGTCGGTTTTGTTCCTTCGGAGGATTTAACGACCACTGTTTTTTCGGAAACCGAAGGCGAATACGGCAGCCAGACGACTATTACGGAATTTGAGCTTTCGTATGATTATAATACAAACCTTGATAAATCCGATGAAAGATTAGCTCCCTATTATGTATCCGGTTCTTTCTGGGATTTAGACGGCTCAAAATGGGAAAGCATTATTAACGATAAGCTTTATTAAAGATAAGCTGATTAGTTAATAATCATACATAAAATAAAATTCGGAATTTATTATACCAAGGAGGTATGACAAATGCCAATTTCAACAGTCGCGCCATGCGGTCTGATATGCGATTTGTGTTTGGGCTTTCAAAGGACAAAAAATAAATGCTCCGGCTGCACGGCGGAAGAAAACAAATCTGCTTTCTGCGTTAAATGCAGTATAGTCAATTGTCCCGAAAAAAACGGCGATTCTAAAAAACCGTGCGGCGATTGTTCAAAATTCCCCTGTAAACGCTTGAAGGACCTTGAAAAAAGATATTTTACGAACTACGGCGAAAGCTTAACGGACAACTTTTATCAGATCAAAGAAAAGGGATTGGAACAGTTCCTGCTTGATTTTGAAAAAACCTGGACTTGCCGTGAATGCGGGGAATTGTTAACGGTTCATCGCCCGCAATGTTTACATTGCAACGCTCCCAATACATATTACAAACGAAAGCATAAATAATCCGAATACACAATCATATCTGTCGGAACAGCTGTCAGGCGGCCGCGTTTTGAAAGAGATATGACACGGGAAGAGCATTCGGAATCCATCGGCATCAGTCCCGTAATCGTTTCAAAACGGTAATGCGACGCCGCCGCGACGGCGATTAAGCGGCTTCCGCCGCAGGCGAGTGTTTTTGTCGTCCTCTGAAAGCCGTAATATTATGTATTAACGGCTTTGGTAAATGATAATTAAGGTAAAATATACAATTAACGGTCATCTTTCATGGCTTTTCAAGGAAACCTGAAAAAGCGTTAATATTCGGCGTTGAAAATTTATCGAAACGGATAATTAAAGCACTGCGCCGCTTGTCGGAGGGGGATGAAGCTTATATTTACGATGTCGGCCGTGGAGCTCGTGAATGCGATACAAAACAAGCAAATCGGCATTGAAGAGCTGACAAAGGAATATATTGAAAGAATTAAAAAGCTCGACGGCGTCGACGGCCTTAATGCGGTGTCGGAATTGAACGATAATGCCGTTGCGCAAGCAAAAAAGATGGATTCCGCGAAAAACGAACGCAAGGGAGCAATATTTGGTCTGCCGGTGCTGATTAAGGATAATATCGATGTTTCGGGTTTACATACCACGGCAGGCAGCCTTGCTTTATCCGATAACATTGCTAAAAAAGATGCTCATATTGTTATGAATCTGCGTCGCAACGGTGCGGTCATTTTGGGGAAAACCAATATGACCGAATTCGCCAATTATACAAGCGGCAGCATGCCCGGAGGCTACAGCTCGCGTGGCGGTCAGGTTAAAAACGCATATAGTCGGGCAAAGAGCCCCGGCGGATCGAGTTCGGGCTCGGCCGTCGCAATGTCAGCCGGATTATGCTCCGCCGCGATCGGTACGGATACATCCTTTTCCGTTATCGGCTGTGTCACGGATAACGGCGTAACGGGGCTTAAGCCGACGCACGGCTCCCTGTCTTCCGACGGAATCATACCGATTGCCAAAACTCTCGACAGCGCGGGTCCCATTACCCGTGACCTCGGCGACGCTATCCTTGTATATTCAAGTATGAGAGACGAGGCGCTGCCGCCGATCGAAGCCGCACCTCCTGAAAAAATACGCCTTGCAATTAATATTTTCAATCGAAATCAGGTTTCCGAAGCGCAGCTTGGAAGATATGAAGTTGTGCTGAGTGCGCTGAAGGCAAACCGCGTAAGGGTAACGAAAGTAAATCATGCGTATACGAAATATCAGCGTGATATAATGCGTTGTGAATTTCGGCACGGTCTTGAGGAATATCTGTCAAATTCCATGGCAAAACGCAGGACGCTTAAGGAAATTGTCGATTATTATGAGACTTATCCGGATCAAATGATGATATACGGCAATAGCCTTCTGCGCGGAGCATTATATAACGCTTCCGGAAAGCTTGATGATAAAACATATATTGAAGCTTTGACCGAACGGAAAAAGCTTCGTAATCAGATAATTGAAGATATCGGCGAGTATGATGCCTGCCTTATGACGGGTCCGACCAATATTATGCATTTTACGGGATTGCCGTCGGTTGCGTTAAGACTTTGCATGGCCGACGACGGAACACCGCGCGGTATGATATTGTACGGGGCCGACGAACGGCGGCTTTTCGCTGCGGCTTTGACCGTCGAACGTTATTGTTCGCCTATAATTAATGTCTGCTGAACAAACCGTATAACGGTTTGTTCATGCGGCGTATGCCGCATAAATACATAAAAACTGAAGTTTTTATGTATTTACAGCATTTCATGACGTCTCACTGAATCCGGTGTATTTATTATGCCTAAGCTCGATTAATACAGGAGCAGGGAGTGATATATTGTTAAGTTGTAAAAAGGTTCAAGTATTAAAGCGCTTGAATCGAGCGTGTCAAATATCACATATAAAGGAAGCTGCGCGGTTATGCACGCCGCCGCGGTAATGACGGATTCGTTGTTAATATTTCTGATATGCTTGTATTAAAAAGCGCATTCTTCGCAAGTAAAATCAAGCTAATTTGTCATAATTGCTTTATAATGACTGCGGAGCGGTTAAATCGAGGTGAAATGATTAATGTACGAATGGCAAAAGCAAATCCAAATAGTCATAGATGAGATTGACGAATGTATAAAAAATCATAACGGGGAAGTAGTAACCCTGCGATTTCTTTCCCGCAAGCTGGGTTATTCCGAATTCCATACCACGAGAAAATTCAAGGAAATATCGGGTATGCAGTTCAGGGATTATCTGCGTCAAAGAAAATTGGCTTTTGCGTTGAAAGAGGTCAGAGACAGCGAAAGAAGCCTTTTGGATATCGCCTTTGATTATGGATTTTCATCGCACGAAGCTTTCACGCGGGCTTTTAAGAAAGCATATTATATCGCACCGAGCGAATACCGTAAAAAGCCCGCGCCCGTCGCCCTTCGTACAAAAATAAACCCTTTTGACCGCTACTTTTTAGGAATCGGAGAAATTGGCATGGTAAAATCATCGGAGGACATTAAAATTTATTTCGTAACCATCCCGGCTCATAAATTTTTATACATTAAAAATTATGAAAGCAACGGTTATTGGGATTTCTGGCAAAAGCAGAGCACTGTACCGGGACAGGATTGCGACACCGTCTGCGGCTTGCTCGACAGCATCAAGGGCAAACTGGATGACATGGGAAGCGGAAAGGTCAACAGCGGCAGCGGCCAGATTATGGCGTATATCCACGATCCGCAGGGCAAGCCGTTTTGCTACGGCATTCCCCGTTCCGAATGCTATGGCGTCCGGCTCGCTTCCGATTACAACGGCGAGGTGCCGGCTCAGATGCTCTTGACAGACATACCCGAAGCCGAGTATATTGTTTTCGAGCATGGGCCCTTCGATTACGAGCAGGAAAACTGCAGCGTGGAAGAAAAGGTTGACGCGGCAATCGCCGGATTTAGTTTCACGGACACCGCCTATTGTTATGATACTTCTCCCGGCAGAATAGCTTACTTTTTCCACGATCCGGAACGATTTTGGAAATATGTCAGACCGGTACGGAAACAGAAGCATAAACAGTAATATTAATCAAAACAAGACGCTCCGCATTGCTTTTCGCGGAGCGTCTTGTGTTTTTCATTAACAAAAACATATCTATAATATAAGTTTTTTTATGGCTTCAAATGTTTCGTCGCTGATGTCATGCTCGATTTTACAGGCGTCTTCCGCCGCTGTATCTTTATTTACGCCTAATTTGATAAAGTATTCGGTAAGTATAGTATGACGCTCGTAGGTTTTTTCCGCAACCTCTCTCCCTGCGTCGGTTAAATTTAAAAAGCCGTTATTGTCCGCAACAACATAACCCCCGTCTTTTAAAAGTCCGATTGCGCGGCTTACGCTCGGCTTTTTATACCCCATATATTCACCGACATCTATCGCTCGGACAAAAGGGCCTTTATTTAACAATATCAATAAAGTTTCAAGATACATTTCTCCCGATTCCTGGAGCCGCATACTGTAAACAACCTTTCTTTTATTAGATTTTAATTATATAATAGCACAATAATTCCAATTATTCAAGACATTTTCGTGTTGATTGACGGAAGAATAACGTTTAATATGTAAAATTGTATAAATAGTCCAAGCTGTTAGCGTTTGCTAACCAATTTATTCGGCATGATGCTGATTTTAAAAAAAGCATTGACAAATCAAACGGAATATTATATTATGTATATGGTTAGTTGAAGCTAACCAAAAATTTAACGCTTCGGTTAGCATACTCTAACCGATTCAAATAACACATATGAAAGATGAGATATGATGCCGTTAACATTATCTGCTGTCGGAGAAGAAATTTTAATAAAAAAAATCGGCGGGAAGCCTGAGGTGAAAAAGCATCTTGAAAATCTCGGCTTTATTGTCGGGGGAAACGTGACTGTTATAACAACCATCGGCGGTAATCTGATCGTCAATGTCAAAGAAACCCGAGTGGCGATCAGCCGTGAGATGGCCATAAATATAATGGTGTGATTCGCATAAGTAAAAGCTTTGGGAGGAATAAGCTGTATGAAAACATTGAGACAAGCACAGGTGGGAGAAACACTGAAGGTTATCAAGCTCCACGGTGAGGGCGCGATTAAACGCCGCATTATGGATATGGGTATTACCAAGGGCGTAGCGGTGCAAATACGCAAAGTCGCGCCGCTCGGAGATCCCGTGGAAGTAAATGTACGCGGTTATGAGCTTTCTATCAGAAAAGCAGATGCGGAAATGATCGAAGTTGAATAACAGCAAATTTGCTTTTTAGGGATACCTATATTTTTTAAAATGCGGTTAGCAACAGCTAACCCGGAAAGAGAGGAACAGAGCTTGAATATTAAGATCGCCCTTGCGGGGAACCCGAACAGCGGCAAAACCACGCTGTTCAATGCGCTGACCGGCTCCAACCAGTTCGTGGGCAACTGGCCGGGGGTTACGGTGGAAAAAAAGGAAGGTAAGCTGAAAAAGCACGAAGGCGTCATAATAACGGATCTTCCGGGAATATACTCCCTGTCGCCGTATACGCTGGAGGAGGTTGTTGCACGTAATTACCTTATTAAGGAACGTCCGGACGCAATACTTAACATCGTGGACGGAACAAATCTTGAAAGGAATTTATACCTGACCACACAGCTTACAGAGCTTGGAATCCCGGTAGTGATCGCCATAAATATGATGGATGTGATCAATAAAAACGGGGATAAAATCAACATATCGGAGCTTTCCCGTCAGCTCGGATGCAAAATTATCGAAATTTCCGCATTAAAGGGAACGGGAATAACAGAGGCCGCGGAAGCGGCGATTGAAGCCGCCAAATCCACAAAAACAATACCCGCGCACAGCTTCAGCGGCGTGGTTGAGCACGCGCTCGCACACATAGAGGAAGCGGCGCTTCACGAAATGCCCGCCGAACAGCAACGCTGGTATGCGATAAAGCTTTTCGAACGGGACGAAAAAGCGCTGGCACAGCTTAATATAAATACAACAATGCTGGAACATATTGAAAGCGATATAAAAGCCGCGGAAGATGAAATGGGTGACGACGCCGAGAGCGTTATCACCAACGAAAGGTATATTTACATCGCCTCAATCCTTAAAAGCTGTTATAAAAAGAAAAACGCCGGAAAGCTGTCCGTATCCGATAAAATCGATAAAGTGGTGACAAATCGTTTCGCGGCGCTTCCGATATTTGCCGTAATCATGTTTTTGGTCTATTTTATATCCGTTACAACGGTAGGCACATGGGCGACGGATTGGGCGAACGACGGGGTGTTCGGCGACGGCTGGCATTTATTCGGAATTGGCACGGCCGATTATGATGAAGCGATGGATGAATATGCAGTCAACGGCATATGGAATGATGAGCTGAAAGCCATCGTCAAGGCTGCCGGCGATAACAACGTTATCGGCGCGAATGATATTCAGGATGCCATAAGCGGCGGAAGCTTCGCCGACTTCGATGAAGCTTACGGTACATACGGTGATTCCCTTGCGGAGGCCGGATATGATATATCGGGTATCATAGACGCGGCTCTTGAATCCGAAAATGTACCCGACGCGTCGGAATACGGTGTCTGGATTCCCGGCTTACCTGTTCTGGCTCAGAACGGGCTTGACGCGATTAATTGTGCCCCGTGGCTTAACAGTCTTATAATTGACGGTATTATAGGCGGTGTGGGCGCGGTTCTCGGGTTTGTGCCTCAGATGCTCGTGCTGTTCCTGCTGCTCGCTTTCCTTGAAGCCTGCGGATATATGGCGCGTATAGCTTTCGTGCTTGACCGCGTGTTCCGTAAATTCGGGCTTTCGGGCAAGTCCTTTATACCTATGCTTATCGGAACCGGCTGCAGCGTACCCGGAATTATGGCTTCGCGTACGATAGAAAACGACCGTGATCGCAAGATGACTATCATGACCACCTCGTTTATGCCCTGCGGAGCCAAGCTGCCTATTATCGCACTTATAGCCGGCGCATTATTCAGCGGAGCGTGGTGGGTGGCGCCAAGCGCATATTTTATAGGTATTGCTGCCATCGTCGTGTCGGGTATAATGCTTAAAAAGACAAAGATGTTCGCGGGCGAACCCGCGCCGTTCGTAATGGAGCTGCCGGCTTATCATTGGCCTACAATAGGTAATATGCTGCGTTCCATGTGGGAAAGGGCAAGCTCCTTCATAAAAAAAGCCGGAACGATAATTCTCTTGGCATCCATTGCCATATGGGCAAGCTCGTGCTTCGGAATTGTGGAAGGCAAATTCCTGTTTGATACCGAAATAGAGCTTGAAAGCAGCGTGCTCGGTATAATCGGCAATGCGATTTCCTGGATATTCGCTCCTCTCGGCTTCGGCGGCATCAAGGCCACCGTAGCCACAATAATGGGACTTGTCGCCAAGGAAGAGGTCGTCGGAGTGTTCGGAGTGCTTGATTTTGAGGGTATGACAAAGCTTGCCGCTTATTCGTTCCTTGTCTTCAACCTGCTTTGCGCTCCCTGCTTCGCGGCTATGGGCGCAATTAAGCGTGAAATGAATTCGGCTAAATGGACATGGTTTGCGATCGGCTATCAATGCGTATTCGCATACGCCGTTTCGATTATGGTTTACCAGATAGGCTCGGCTCTTATTGGCAACATCAACGTAATAGGGCTTATAGCCGCCGTGATTATACTCGCTTTTATGGTTTGGATGATTATCAAGCCCTACAAGGAAGCCGTAAAATTTACAAAGAAAGTAAAAATATAATACAATAGTCAGGAGGAATGAATATGTTTATATGGATAGCGGCAAATATTTCAACGATTATCATCTCCGCAGCTCTTATTGTTATAATTGCTATGATTGCTGCTTTTATGATAAAAAGCAAGAGAAAAGGTAAGTCCTCCTGCGGTTGCGGATGCTCAAGCTGTGCGATGAACGGCAGCTGCCGTCAAAAAATGTAGAATATAGGGAGGCTCAGATTTTTCCGAGTCTCCCGTCT
>JAQVQF010000093.1 GCA_028701715.1 Eubacteriales bacterium
CTGCGAGGTCGTCACGTTAAATGCCATATTGGGAAAATCCTTCTTGTGGAAGGGCGACACCGTATTGTTGAAGCCGTGATGAGTCAGCGTGCAGCGCCCCATATGCACGTCGCCGTACCATACGGTTTTTTCGCCGAAATCGATATAAAGGCGCTGTGACTTGTCCTTTACATCTGGTACGGCGTCACCGGGGCATTCGCGCGCGCACGCTCCGCAATGGAGACATATTGTGCCGGTATCGAGTATAGGATCGGGTTCGAGCTCACAATCGGTCAGGATTATGCCGATTCTGACGCGCGGACCGAATTTTTTGGTGAGGAAAACCTTTGAAAAGCCGATCTCCCCCGCTCCCGCCGCCGCCGCCGCGATACGCACGCTCAGCACGACATCGGGAGGAACCTTACCCGGCGCTACGGGCTCCCTTGTTATCCCCTGCCCTTCCGGGACGGCGGGATAATGCGGCACGGCTTCCCAGCCGTAATCCTCTATAAATCTGCAAAGCTCATAGGTAAGCCTCGGACGGAAGAAGGAATTGAGCTTGTTGTAGGAATAAAACGTATAATTATGCCACTGTGTGCCTTCCTCGACACCGCGGTAGGAACCGCGCGGGATACGCATAAGCACGGCAATGACCGACTTGACCCCGGGAAAATATGTAACCGGTGAAAGCAGCGTCGGCGCGGTTTTAAACCTTTCTATATTGGCGATACCCACGACGTCGATGCCAAGCTCTTCCGCCCGGGCTTTAATCATTTCGGATGTCAGCTTCATGTCAGCCACCCGCTTTGACCGTGTCCGACAGCGGCTTACCGTTTTTGTCTATCGCCCATTCCGCGCTTTCACGGAATTTGTTTTCAAACAGGCTGCTTATCAGATGCTCTTCCTCAAGATGGCACATGCAGGTGCGGTTGCATATCGCCGCCACGCGGTCGGGCTTGGTTTCCGGATTGAAACGGTTGACCGCCGCGCCGTTCTTGCAGATACGGCACAGATCATAGTCGATTTTCGCAACCTTCATCTTTTTGCCGCAGATTACAATTTCCTCGGTTTCGCCGCTTATCGCGCCGAGAGGACAGGCTGTGACGCATTTTTTGCAGCCGTCGCATATGCTCTGCTCAAGCATGGGTGTGGGTTCAAGCTCCGCGTCGGTTATTATCATATGGAATCTCTGCCTTGAACCGAAGCCCGGAGTAAATAAAAGCCCGCTGTAGGAAAGCTCCGCGACTCCGCAGGCGACGGCGGCGTAATCGAAATCCGGGAAAACATTGGGCGCCTCGCGTCCCTCCTCCACGGAAATACCCGTCGGAGCGATATCGCAGGGGTTCGGGAACACGGGCACCGCTTCCCAGCCTTCGTTTTCGATAGCTCTCGTCATATCATAGCAAGCGAGGGCGAGGAATTCGTCCTCAAGCCATGAGGTGGCGAAAAAAGAGTAATCGAGGAAGTTCGTGCCCTCCTCCACTCCGCGCAGCGAGCCGCGGCAGATGCGCTTGCCGAGCATAATGATTGATTTCCCCTCCGGGAATATGGTGAACGGATTTTTCCTGACCGGGCAACCGTCGAAGCGTTCCTTGTTTGCGAAACCGAGAACGTCGATCCCCTGCGAGGATGCGAATTTTCTGATTGTTTCTTCAAGAGTACCCATTTAAATAATCCTTTCCGTTTTATACAGAATTTGACACCTGAATCTTTAATATGAATTTTCGATTTTTAGTTTTCATTATATTATTTAATTAATCCGCACGACCGCATAACCGGCGAAGGTATCTCCGGGAATATGCAATATGACGCCGCCGGCCTTATGCTCAAGCGGTACGGTTATACCGCCGTCAAATTCCGGTGAATACATAGTCGCATTATTATAAGTAAATTTAATGCCGTTTAGCAAAATGTCAAAGCCCTTGATCTTTTCCGCATTGTCGCAGAAAGGCGGGATAGGATCTTCCCTTGAGGCGTCGGTGTCACTTTCGGGCAGCATTCCCGCGGAGTTTACGAGATGAAGCGCCGTGCCGCCCTCTGTTTCAAAGACAGAAGCCAAAATGCTTTTATTTTCGCAGGAAATTAACTTTTGACCGATAAACGCTTCCAGAAGTCTGCCGTTGCCGTTTTTCATTTCGTCGGTATAAGACCTGTCCACGGGGGTACGTTTGCCCTTTATCCATACCGCGGGCTGGATGGGATGGAAGGATATGTCGGCGGGATGATATATTAATCTCCCTTTGCCGATCCTTTCGCTCACTCCCAAAATTTCCCCGTTTGCGCCCGTAGCTATGACCTCGCCGCGGGCTTCCTCTATCATCACCGGGGATATGGCATGGTCAAAGGCTATACCGTTGACCTTTTCCGTCCCGATATATTCTTTAAGTACCGCTTTTGATTTCAACCCGACAAGCTTCAGGCCTTCCGCAAGCGTGCGGGGTGCGCCGTCGTCATCCTTTTGTGCAAACGGACCGAGTATGATCAGAGTGCCGCCGTTTTCGGCGTATTTCTTTAGCTCCGCCGCTTCCGTGTCGGAAAGCATAACGATATACGGCACAACAATTACGCGGTGCTCGCCGAGCTTTTCCGCCCTGTCCGATTTGAAAACCATATCGCAGGATATATTAGATACATACGCCGACTCAAGATAGCTCATATACGGCTTCATATACTTCTGCGGCGCATCCTTATCGGTATAATCGCGTGTGGTTTCCGAAAAATAAAACGCCATGTCGGATTTTTTCAGGGGATTGCGGTACAGAGGCTTATGCAGCCTTTCAAATTCGCGGTAGGGTCCGTCATACAGCTTTGTCACATCGCCGCCCGTGCCAGTGTATAGCTGTCCCCAGGAACGGCAGAGCGCCCATGAGGCGTAGGTGGAATCCGGCGTGGACGGATACAGTAGCGCCATAGAAGGCACGCCCCTGCGCTGTGCCATCGCATAGCGGTGGATTGCCTCGCCCGCGAAGCATATATACGAATGCTTTATAATTCCGCAGCATTCCTGGAAGATATAATCCCAAAGCTCGCTCGCCGCCTCAAAGCCGTAGCAGGTGGTGTCAAAGGGAAGCACCTCCGCGCAGTACGCCGGACGCATGGGATAAAAGCCTATGGATTTATATTTTTCATCCATCCTGCGGTGGAAATCGCCGCTCTGTTTCTTTTTGAACCTTTTCCAGGCGACATATTCCGGTTTTTCGTAATGCTCGAAAAAGTCACCCCATTTATCCGGATACGGCAGGTCATAGCCTGTTTCTTCCCTGAATTTTGCGCGACAGTATTCACAGGCGCAGGCGTTACCGCCGCCGTACCATTGAACGTCGTCGTTCATCATGCCGTCCACATGGGCTTTTTCGATAATATTCCTCACGTGCCCCCAGTACGCTTCCTCAAAGGCGGGATGGTTAAAGCAGTGCGCGTTGCCGATATAATGCCTGAATATCCAGTGCGCGTCCTTGCCTTCCGTGTGTATGTACGAGGAAAGGCAGGGCTTGCCTGTAGAGCCGTCCGTCTGTGCGAAATCATCAAGGTGCGCTCCGCCTAAAAGAGGATTGCTCTGGGATGTTTCGCGGAAGTTCGGATATGTTCCCAAGCCCTTGCCGAAGCCTGTGTTTTTGCTCCAGAAGCTTTCCTCAAGCGGCCTGTAGGTAAGATGCGCCGAATGATGCTCAATAACCTTAATACCCCTTTTATGGAACGCCGCGGTAAAGCGGGCTATAAAGCTTTCGATATCCTCCCAATACGCCCAGAAGGAAAAACGGAAATGCGCGCCGAAAAGTATAACCGCGGTAATTCCGGTTTTACGGTAAAGCTCGGCCGCGTCGTTCAGGTCGGCTTCGGTGTATTTATATATCGCGTCACCGTCATAATGATACCAGCCGAACCTTTCCTCCCAGGACGATTCGGGTTTTACTGCGTTTTGTGCTTCCGACATGATAAACCTCCGGTAAATATTATTATTGAAAATTATTGTATTACGAGGAAACCCCTCATCCACCGTTGAACGGTCCCCCTTCCCCTCAAGGGGAAGGCTTTAACGGGGGAAACCCCTCATCCACCGCTGAACCGATAGCTTTGACGGGGGCAATCCCTATCTGACGTTGAACCGATAGCTTTGACGGGAGCACCCCTCATCCACCGCTGCGCGGTCCCCCTTCCCCTCAAGGGGAAGGCTTTAACGAGGGGAAACCCCTCATCCACCGCTGAACCGATAGCTTTGACGGAGGTACCCCTCATCTACCATTGAACGGAAGGCTTTGACGGGAGCACCCCTCATCCACCGCTGCGCGGTCCCCCTTCCCCTTGAGGGGAAGGCTTTAGCAGGTCGCTTCTTCCTCGTTAGCCTTCCCCCGGGGGGAAGGTGGCAGCCGAAGGCTGACGGATGAGGGGTCATTCCCCCTTGAGGGAATTTCCCTATCGGAAAGATGATAACCGATGGTTTTGACGGGGGTACCCCTCATCCACCGCTGCGCGGTCCCCCTTCCCCTCAAGGGGAAGGCTTTGACAGGGGAAAAGTGGCAGCCGAAGGCTGACGGATGAGGAGTCGCCCTGAACCTATTCTTATATTATATAACAATCATTCTCTATCGAACAGCCGCCGCATTTTGTGCAGCCTTCCTGTCTTTGAGGCTGAAGGTCGTATTTCCTAAGCAGCTCGCCGAGCTTTTCGCTCATTTCCACAAGATCGTCGGGATCGCAGGCGGGCGTGTCCCGCAGAGCGCAGCCGTCCATTGGCCTGAAGGGCATTATGGTCGGGAACACGCCGAGCTTTGCCATGTCGCCGCATTCGCGGACAATATCCTCCTTCGGCTGTATTCCGCCGATAAGCACGCTCGAAACCTGACCCTTGCCGAAAATCCCGACTGCTTTTTTAAACGCTTTATAATAATGCTCCTTGGATATCGCGCTTTTACCCGGGCATATTTTTTTGCGCAGCTCCTCGTCCGCCACCTCAAGGTTCATTATTATAACGTCCAGCCCGCTTTCCTTCAGCCTGTCAAGCAGAGTAAGGTCGGAAGGCGGCGCAAGCTCCACCGCTATCGGGCTGTCGGAGAAGGCGCGTATCTTTTTTATAAGCTCCGCCCAGTAAAGCACCATATTGTCGGGTGATATATAGGTGCCGCCGGAGAAATTAAGCGTATACCCGGGTACAAAGGACAGCAGCTTTTGAAACGAATCGGCAAGATAATCGGTATCCAGCGGAGATGCGGTTTTCTTTTCCAGCGAGCAGAAGAAGCACTTCATGCCTTCCGTATCGTAACAGCACGCGGTCGAAGGCCAGATATTTATGCACTGCTCGGCGTGCAGGCGCGCTGTCGAATCGAGTACGGTGTCCGTTTTCGGGAGAGCGCCGAAAAAGCTCACCGTTACATTCTGCGCGCCGCCCGTAACTGTATATTTTCCGTTTTCATACAGTAACGTGTACGGAGAATTAAGCGTAAATTTTTCGTTGGCGCTGACGCTGAGATTCGAGCCGCATATATTCATATTAGCCGCGTCTATAAAGCCCTTATCGAAGAAATGAGGATATTCTCTCATGAGCGCTTCCTTGGCTTCGGACGTCGTTTTAATGCCACGGCATAAAAGCCCGGCTTTCAAGCGTATAAAATCATTTCGTTTCATCAGGTTATATCCTTATTTTCATTAAGACGGGGCGGCATTTTTCCATGTAACGCGAGCAGGAAAAACATTCCGAAAGAAGCTCATTATGCTCGTCGGTTCTCACCGCGCCGAGCTTTGCGAAAAAGCCCTCGGCTTTGGTTACAAGAAATATCTCGCGGATATTTTTATCCTTCGCTGTTTTAAACGCCGTATCCACAAGCGTTCTGCCGATGCCGTGCTTGCGGTATTCGGGCAGCACGGCGACATAATCGAGTACCGTCACGCCGTATCTGCGCGACAGCGTTATACCGCCGACAAGCGTGCCACCGTCCTTTGCTTCGACACTATAGAACGCGTCCTTCGTTCCGTCGGTCTCAAGCCCTTCCGAAAGATACAGCGCTTCGAGCTCTTTATTGTATGAAGAGAGCGATGGTATATATATTATATCCATAAAACGACATCCCTTCAATTATACTTTGAATTATTATATGCGGGGTTTTTTGTTTTGTCAAGGAAAAATACCCTCACTTTATTTATACTTTTTTTATATAAAACGATATAACCGTTTATCACCGGGACAACAATGTTGCATCCGCAACGGAAAATGTTTTAATAAATGTATATAATATATCCGAAGAAAGAAAAGAGGTATGTTACGCATGAACTTTAAAACAAAAAAGACTGTCGCGCTTTTGCTTGCGGTTATTACGGTGCTGTTAGCTTTCACCTTCACCGGCTGTTCCGAAAAAGAGGAAGTCACGGAAAGGGTTACGATAAAGGCTGCCGGGCTTAAGGGACCGACCTCAATGGGATTGGTCAAGCTTATGGAGGACAACGCGAACAAGACCGCCAAAAACGATTACGAATTTACAATCGCCGGTACCGCTGACGAAATAACGCCCAAGCTTATACAGGGGCAGTTTGATATAGCGGCGATACCCGCCAATCTCGCTTCCGTGCTTTATAACAATACCGACGGACAGATACAGGTGCTTGCGGTAAACACTCTCGGAGTGCTGTATATCGTCGCCAAGGGCGTGGAAATAAACTCTCTCGACGATCTGAAGGGCAAAACCGTTTACGCCACGGGTAAGGGCTCCACTCCCGAATACGGCTTAAAATATATTCTGTCCTCCAACGGAATCGATCCGGCTTCCGACCTCAATATCGAATGGAAATCCGAGCCCGCAGAGGCGGTCGCTCTGCTTTCCGCCGCCGAAACCGGTATCGCCATGCTGCCTCAGCCCTATGTAACGGTTGCCTGCGGCAGCGTCGACGGGCTTGAAATTAAAATTAACCTCAACGATGAATGGAATAAGCTGGACAACGACAGCCAGTTTATTACAAGCGTGCTTGTGGTACGCAAAGCTTTCGCCGAAGCGCATCCCGAACAGATAGCCGATTTCCTTGAGGAAGCCGCCGCTTCCGCCTCTTATATAAACGCCAATACGGAAGACGGCGCCGTTCTTGTGGAAAAATACGGCATAGTCGCAGCCGCCGTCGCCAAGAACGCCATACCCTACTGCAATATCACGTTTATTACGGGGAATGAAATGAAGACCGCGCTTTCCTCCTACCTTGAAATCCTGTATAATCAAAAGGCCGAATCCGTCGGATCGGCTCTGCCCGGCGATGATTTTTATTATGAAGGCCAATAAAGCCCTGCAAAAAATATTCGCGGTGTTTTGCGCGCTTGCCGTCTGGCAGACGGTTTCCGTGATCGTGGACAACCGCCTTATACTTGCCTCGCCTCTTAATGTAGCCGGGAGACTTGCCGCGGTTATAAAAAGCGAAAGCTTTATGCCGTCCGTATGGTTTTCCTTCTCGCGCATAACGGCGGGCTTTCTAATCGCGCTGGCGGTCGGGATAATGCTTGCCGTCGCGGCGGGGCGGTTTCACTTTGTCGAAACCCTGCTGTGGCCGTATATGATAACCATTAAATCGGTACCCGTAGCGTCCTTTATAGTGCTCGCTCTTATTTGGTTTACATCCGGCTCTTTATCGGCCTTCACCTCGTTTTTGATGGTGCTGCCCATAATTTACACCAATGTCCTCGGCGGGATAAAAAGCTTAGATATAAAATGATCGAGCTTGCCGACATCTTCCGCGTCCCATGGAAAAGACGGCTTGTTTATATCTGGCTGCCCCGGATAAAGCCCTTTCTTATATCCGGCTGTTCTGTATCTCTCGGTCTTTCCTGGAAGGCGGGTATCGCCGCCGAGGTTATAGGTATACCGGAGGGTTCGATAGGCGAAAGGCTGTATTACGCCAAGGTTTACCTCAATTCGGCGGACCTGCTGGCGTGGACGTTTATTATCGTAATGCTTAGCGTATTGTTTGAAAAGCTGTTTGTTTTAATGCTGAAGAACGGCTTCGGAAGGCTGGAAAAGCTATGAGCGACATTATCATTAATGAAATTTATAAAAGCTTCGGTGAAAAAAAGGTGCTTGACGGCTTTTCTCTCGTCATTCGCGAAAACCGCTTCACTGCGCTTATGGGGAAATCCGGGTGCGGTAAAACCACGCTTATAAATATCATAATGGGGCTCATAAAGCCCGATTTGGGGTTTGTCACCGGGGTTCCCGCTAAAATATCGGCGGTTTTCCAGGAGGACAGGCTTTGCGATGATTTTAACGCGGTATCGAACATATACCTTGTAACGGGCAGAAAATTCCCGAAGGACATAATAGAAAAATGCCTGAACGATTTGGGGCTTGAGGGAAGCCTTCGCAAGCCCGTAAGGGAGCTTTCCGGAGGTATGCGCCGCCGTGTCGCCATAGCGAGGGCATTGCTCGGCGATTATGACCTGTTAATCCTCGACGAGCCCTTCAAGGAGCTTGACACCGGGACAAAGGAAAGCGTCATGAGCTATATAAAGCAATCCGCCGCGGGCAAAACGGTGCTGCTTGTCACGCATAATAAAGCTGAGGCCGATTTTTTCTCCGCCGATATTGCGGAAATGGAGTGAAATTAAAGCCTTCCCCCGGGGGAAGACTTGCGGGAGAAAGCGACCTTATCAAAGCCTTCCCCTTGAGGGGCTC